>JAEUUB010000525.1 GCA_016787745.1 Cyclobacteriaceae bacterium | reverse complement strand
TCAAAGCCGGTAGGGGAAGCATTGTTTAAATAATCGAACAGGAATTTTTTACTCTTTTTGTCCATGGTAGTACTAACATTTATTTCAAAACAAATCTATTAAATTGAATCAGGGATACCTATTTCTCCAACTCCTCAAAATCAATATCCATTACAGTAAACTTTTGCCAACCCACAAAATCAAAATGCCACCACTCCGAGGTGCTTACTTTAAATCCATTCTTCTCCATACTTTCTATTAATGTCTTGCGGTTCTTGCGAACGACCGGATCGGCCACGGGTGTTGCCGGCCAGGCCTCTTTCTTAAACGAATCCCACCCGGTGGGCATTTGCAATTCCTTACGAGTTTTGGAATCAATGAGGGTAAGATCAAGGGCACAGCCTCTGTTATGCTTCGAACCTTTATAGGGCGAGGCTACATATGTGGTGTCATGATATGTTTCGTAAAACATAACGGTAGCCGAATAAGGTCGGTACGCATCAAAGATTTTCAGCTCCAGGCCTTGCTTCTTCAACTCAGCCTGAATTCTCTTCAGCGCCTCGGCCACTGGTTTGCGTGCATAGGCGCGAGGCAAATTATAGATTTTTGTGCCGGTGAAATTATTGGTAGTGGCATAACGAATATCCAACACAAGCCCAGGAATAAATTTTTCAAGGTTCACCAATTCATTTTGCGGATTGGATACCAGGCTTTTCTGATACTCTTCCAACTTCATGGGGGTGAGTCCATATTTTTTTTGAGCCTGAACTCCCAAAGAAATCATACAAATAATAATCAGCGCGTATTTCATTGTATAGTGTTTATTCCCTTAAAGTTAAATGGTTAACTTTCGATTATCATCATCTACCTATGAAAATCCTGAAACGAATTTTGCTTGGTGTAATCGCGCTCGTGATTCTGATTGTCGCGGCCGTCTACCTTTATTTATTGTCTACCAAACCGATCTATTCAGGCGAACTAACCCTTGCCGGCTTGCAACAGCCTGTTGAAATTTTGTATGACGAATATGGTGTACCTCACATCTACGCTCAAAATGAAGAAGACGCCTACTATGCCTTAGGGTATGCCCATGCCCAAGATCGCCTGTTTCAAATGGAGATGATCAGACGGGCCGCAGCCGGCAGATTGTCTGAGGTGTTGGGTGCCGATCTGTTAAAAGTAGACAAGTTGTTTCGCACGCTGGGTTTAAATAAGTTCGCCAAAGAACATGCGGAAAAATTTCTGAGTGCTGACACAGCCGCATTTCAAAAAGCTGCTCACGCCTACCAAAAAGGTGTAAATCAATTTGTAAGGACTGGGAAAACTCCTTTAGAATTTACTATCATGGGTATTCCCAAAAAAGAGTTTACACCGCAGGACATTTATATGGCGGTTGGCTTCATGTCGTTTGGGTTTGCGGAAGGCATTCGAGCCGATCCGGTGCTGGAAAAAATAAAACGCGAACTGGGTGCTGAGTATTTAAAAGATCTGGCGATTCAAACTCCTGCTGATGCAGAGATCATCAAAAATTTTAGTGGCCCTGCTAAAAACTTGGAAACCGATTCCTTGATTGCATTCTTCAGTGAAGCGCTTGAAAAACTTCCGGTACCGCTTTGGCAAGGCAGTAATGGTTGGGTGATTGCTGGGGATAGAACAGAATCAGGACTTCCCATCTTAGCCAACGACACACACATTGGTTTTGCGCAACCCGCTGTTTGGTATGAGGCACATCTTGAATATCCGGGCTTCAAATTTTATGGACATCACATTGCGGGCATTCCATTTGGTTTACTCGGACAAAATGATTTTTGCGCCTGGGGACTTACCATGTTTGAAAATGATGATACTGATTTTTTTACCGAAGAGTTTAGTGATGACGGAAAAGTAAAATACAAAGGCGAATGGGTAGCTGCCATTTACAAAACAGATACGATTAAAGTTAAAGATCAACCGAATGAGACCTTTGTGATGGTAACCACACCACATGGCAATGTTATAAATGGAATTATTGATTTTACGAAAGAAATAAAACCCACTTCGCTGTGGTGGCTGCTCAATCACGAAACTAACGAAGCGCTTCAGGCGGCTTACAATTTAATTCATGCCTCTTCATTTAAAGAAGCAGAACATGCGGCTTCACTATTTTCTTCACCGGGTCTTAATTTAATGTATGGCGACCGGGCCGGAAATATTGCGTGGTGGGCAGTTGCCAAACTTCCCATCCGTGCACCGCATGTGCAAACAAAATTATTTTTAGATGGCGCCAGTGGCAAAGATGAACCCCTCGGCTTTTATGATTTCTCAAAAAATCCACATGCTGTTAATCCACCGTGGGGATATGTGTACTCGGCCAACAATCAACCCGATTCGGTAGATGGAGTTTTGTATCCCGGGTATTATTATCCTAGAAGTCGTGCCGGGCGAATAGTTGAATTGCTGAAGGAGGATAAAAAATGGACAGCTGAAGACATGAAAACAATAAACCTGGATGTGACCTCGCACATGCATGCAGATATAGCTAAAGACTTTGTTTCAATTTTAAAATCGTTTAATGATCCTGCCTTTCAGGATTTAATACGCGTACTCGAGAATTGGGATGGCGAACACCGTGCCTCACAAACAGCACCATCTGTTTACTATAACTTGCTATCGCAAACCATGAAGCTTGCCATGGAAGACGAGATTGGGGCTGATGCATTCAAAGCATTAATGGCAACCTCCATTCCAAAAAACTCGTACCAGATGTTTATTGAAAATGATCAATCCCCCTGGTGGGATAATAACAAGACAACAGAAAAAGAAACTCGTGCTCTGATTATAATGCAAGCGGCCATCAATACATTACAACTACTGCAAACAACGAGTGGGAAAAATCCATCTGATTGGCAATGGGGAAAAATTCATACACTTACGCACAAACATCCGCTGGATGCGGTGAAACCTTTGCGTTCTTTTTTTAATGTAGGTCCTTTTGTAGTCGATGGAGGAAGTGAGGTAATCAACAACCTTCATTTTAGTTTAGACTCAACCGGATATTTCCCCGTGAGTGGTGGCCCGGCACTTCGAAAAATTACTGACTTTAGCGATATGGAAAATGGAATCACGGCTTCCCCTACCGGCCAATCAGGTAATGTAATGAGTTCTCATTATGATGATCAAGCGGAAATGTTTGCCACTGGAAAATTCAGAAAAATGCTGATGAACCGTGAAGTCATAAAATTGAAAGGAACGACTCTTCTATTAAAACCAGAAATGAAATAATCAATGAACATTACCCTGCTCCGCTCAGAAACACCCGGCTGCGAAACGAAAATTCATTTTAATAACGCAGGCGCTTCCTTAATGCCCCAGCCAGTACTTGAAGCTATTACCGGACACATACACCTGGAGGCAATTACGGGTGGGTATGAAGCGGCTGATAAAAAAGCAAAAGACATTGAAGGCTTTTATGAAAGCACAGCCAACCTTTTAAATTGCCGCGCTTCCAATATCGCATTTACATCGAGTGCTACAAATTCTTTTGCCCGTGCCCTTTCTTGCATCCCGTTTGCCGTAGGAGATTCTATCTTACTGGCAAACGAAGACTATATCTCTAATCAAATTGCATTCCTCTCTCTTCAAAAGCGATTTAAGATAAAAATTTTAAGAGCGGCCAGTTTGCCAACGGGTGGTGTTGACGTAGCCGACATGAAGAAGTTAATAGATGCCCACCATCCAAAATTGGTGTCACTCACGCATGTGCCGAGCAATTCCGGTATGATTCAACCCGTTGAAGAGGTGGGTAAGTTGTGCAAGGAGCGAGATTTATATTATCTGGTTGACGGATGTCAGTCAGTGGGGCAAATACCTGTAAACGTTCAAAAGATTCATTGCGACTTCTTAAGCGGTACGTTGCGAAAATTTTTGCGCGGTCCTCGTGGCGCAGGGTTCCTGTATGTTTCAGACAAAATTATTGATCAAAAATTAGAGCCGCTGTTCATTGACATGCGCGGTGCTGATTGGATCTCGGAAAATGAATACACTCCACGTATGGATGCCCGCAGGTTTGAAGATTGGGAACTACCCTATTCACTACTGTTAGGCAGCAAAGCAGCTATCGCCTATGCTAATAATATCGGTCTTGAAGAAATTCAGATCCGGAACAAACACCTTTGCGAAATGGTAAGACAAGGCGTTTCTGAAAATCCTAACCTCCGATTGCTGGACATCGGTGCAAACCAAAGTAGTATTATTACACTCGCCCTTGCCAACCAAAAAGCCACGGACGTTTTACAAAGCCTACGTTCAAAAAATATCAATACCTCGGTGGCCCACAGAAGCTTTGCACTCATTGACTTTGATGTTAAACAAGTTGATTGGGCCTTGCGCATTTCGCCACACTATTATAACACTGAAACTGAAGTAGAAACTCTTCTCTCCGCCATAAAGAAAATTACCTCATGAAATGAACATAAACAACGATCTATACCCAACAGAATGTTAACTATGCGAATTCCATGCCTGTATGCCGAAATGCACTATGCAGGCATGTGGCAACTGAAAAAACAATTATTAACACATGAAATTTAAAGACGCGCTTCTAAGTATGCTGATTGTGCAAGTGGGCATTGCCTTGCTGGCGGTTATTAACTATGGGGCAACGCTGGAAACCCTTCAGGCTGTTACACGATTTTCGGGTCGGGTGTCGTTGGGGATTTTCAGTCTGATCTTTCTTTTCCAAAAACACCGTTATATTAAATTGAATGCGATACTATCCGACAACTATTATCTGGTCTTTGCCATCGCACATGGCATTCATCTTATTCAATTGCTTACCTACGTTTATCTGTCCGGAAATGATCTGATCCCCATTCGGCTGGCCGGAGGTTTTCTGGCTTACGTATTAATTTTTGCCATGCCTTTTATTCAGAGGCAGTTTGAACGTCAGAAAATCTCGATAAAAGGATTTGGCCGGCTCAACCTGATTTATTTGTACTACGTGTGGTTTATCTTTTTTATGAGTTACCTGCCCCGAGTACGGGGAACACTCCCAAACGTGGGGGGCTCTTATTCAGAGTTTGTGGTGTTGTTAGCCTGGGTATCGCTCATGCTTGGTATAAAACTTCAGAATCTGTTGATGGATAAATTCTCAAACAGAATCCGCTAATCAAGGCTTCCAAATTGACGCAATTGATGCAATGGTAAATTCAGGACGTAAACTTTCCAGGTTGACTTTATTGTAAGGTCTTTCAGGAAAAACGATCTCCGTCATCACGCGCTCGCCATCATTGACAAAAATTTCCAACGAGGCCACATCCAGATACACTTTTATATTTCTTACTTCAACCGAACCTACATCCATTCTATGAATAGCCGGAAAATCGGCATTAAAATTTACAATGCCCGAACTCGTTCTATCGATAGAAAACTCCTGATTATGCAAAGAAACTATAACACGCTCTGATTCATTCGAAAGGGTTAGGGTAAAATCTTGTGCTCCCGCATCAAATTCTATCAATGCCACAGGTCTCTCCAAAGGACCCTTTCCGGAAAAATTTTTAGCATCCTTAATTATCGACTTAATTTCTGATGCCGGCTTAAACTTCAATTCGTAAACCGGATCTTTTTTGATTAGCATAATTTCGCGCGGCAAAGTGGTAGCACTGCGCCAGGCTTGTGTGGGAACTACATTGGCATATTGCCAGTTGCTCATCCACCCAATAAACAACCTTCGCCCATCTGTTTGCGGAATATCCGACCAGGTGACCCCGGCATAATTATCCGCACCGTAATCAATCCAACGGGTCAGCGTGTCTTGAGGCATAAAGCTCTTACCGTCAAAGTCACCCACAAAGTATTGCGTGGCGGAACCGCCTTGTGGGCCACCCGGATTAATACTCACCAATAATATCCAACGCGTATTTCCACTCTCATCCACAAGGGCAAACAAATCGGGGCACTCCCACACGCCCCCATGCGCCCCAATGGATTTACCAAATTCGCTTAGCTTGTTCCACTGCTTCAAATCGGCAGAGCCGTAAAACTCGATGTGATCTTTAACAGCCAGAGCCATTACCCATTGCTTGCTTTTTTCATTCCATGCCACTTTGGGGTCGCGAAAATCAATGATGCCGGGATTGGCTAACACCGGATTGTTCTTGTATTTAGTCCACGTGCGGCCCTTGTCTAAACTGTAAGCGATCCCTTGCGTTTGATAATCATTCCTGCCCGCTCGTTCACCCACTGCATCATGATAGGTATAGATGGCAACTAAAGGCGGTTGACTATCCGAACCAAAGCCGCTTGAATTTTTCCAATCAACAACCACACTGCCACTAAAAATGTACCCGAGCGAATCCGGATACAAGGCAATTGGTAAATGTTCCCAATGAATCAGATTCGGGCTAACGGCATGCCCCCAATGCATAGGTCCCCACACGGTGCTATCGGGGTAATGCTGATAGAACAAATGATACTCGCCTTCATAAAACACCAACCCATTGGGGTCATTCATCCAGGCCGTTTGAGGTGTGAAATGATACTGCGGCCTAAAGGCCTCTTGCTTAGTCTCCGGTTCACTTTTATTTGGCAAACATGCACTCAAACAAAGCAACCCTGACAACAAAAAGGCCGTGTTTTTCATTTCTTAAAATTATTTAGTCCAGTAATCAACCACCGTTACTTTATCGAGATGCGGTTTTAAAATTTCAACAAAAGCCTGATGATCGGGATGTACCAAATAATCATCGCGATCTTTATCGCTGGCAAAAGTTACCAGGAAGCAATGGGTTAGTCCCTGGTTTAAACCTTCGGGACTGGAATTTGTACCCCACTCGTAATCTTTTATCAGATCAATTTTTTCT
>JAEUUB010000519.1 GCA_016787745.1 Cyclobacteriaceae bacterium | reverse complement strand
TGACAATTCAGTAAAAGAGGTTGTATCAAAAGTCGAATAAGATTTGAAATGTCATTGCGGCCCTGAGCCGGAATCCTATCATCCATTTAAAAAACGGGATCGCGGGTCAGGCCCGCGATGACCAGATGACTTTTGATACAGGCTCTTTGTTTTAAACACTCAAAATTATTTTTGAAGATTCAACTTTTGATTCATAGGCGGCAACTCGCCCTTTAAAATAGCCTGATACTTTTGCAGGTGCCCGTCCATTTCCTTATTTAATTCTTCAAATACTTTATATACCCCCGCGGTGGGCTTGTTATCCCCATTCTCCAAACTTCTGCGCACCGCAGAAATTCTATTACCCAACTTAATCGGAAAATTGAGTGGATCCTGCCCGCTGCGATTCTTCGTCTGATATAAGTCTTCTTCAATCACGGTAAGTTTAGCAAGAATGTCTTTTGCGGATGCAGCTAATGCCGGATCTGTATTCGTCTTTAGTCCTTCCTCAAATTGCTTTCTTATTTTTCTAATTTCAATTACGGTTTCATTCGCGGCACTTTCCCGGTCGCGTATTTTCATAGCGAGATCAAAGGTCTCCTTTAAATCTGTTTCCGTTACTCCTTTCAAATTAGGGTTGATTTTGACATTGAAAGTTTTGGTTTCTGAATAGCTGCCTGCTGTAAAGCGCACCGAATATTTTCCTATAGGAGCTTTGGGACCATTTTGTGGTCGCGCGCCCCAGATAATCATGCCATCAAAAACTGTAGCTCCCGGATATCTTAAGTTCCAGCTAAATGAATTTAATCCGGCCGCGGTAGTTGGTTTCGATTCGCCTCTGCCCCACCAATCTCCGGGGGCCGGTTTTTCATCGGGCTTGTTACCAACAAATTTGCGCACAAGTTTTCCATCCGCATCCAGAATTTCAAAAACCACCGAGTCAGCCTTATTCTTTAAATAATATTGAAACACCGCATCGTACACACCGCGGATGGCATCCGTAGGTTGAAACAAAAGCGCAGCTTGATTCATCTTATCGGAAGTCATCTGCCGCAACGGACCAATGTCATCCAAAATCCAAAAA
>JAEUUB010000475.1 GCA_016787745.1 Cyclobacteriaceae bacterium | reverse complement strand
AAGTGCTGTGATCAACAAAAAAAAACCAAGTGCTAACGCGAATCTGGGATCCTTAAAAAAATCAAGGTTGAATCGGGATTTGGATTTGCTTGACTTAGACTTCTTTTCCTTTTCGGGTTTTTTAAAGGTGTTGGATTTATAAGTGTTTTCTGCCATCTAGTTTAAAAAGTACTCAAAGCTAAGAAAATTGGCTGGAAACGTAAATTTCCAAAACTCTACCCCATAAATATGGGGGAATGGGTATTGTGATTTTACGAATTAGTAATTTTATATAAATGCCTCTTTATGAAATATCTGGTTATCGTTTTTCTATTAACTATCTCATTAAGTGCCTATAGTAAAATCTGGATTGTTGACAGCAATGCCGGAAGCACTGCAAAAGATTTTACAAACCTGCAGGCGGCCCATGATGACGCAGCAGCCGGAGATACTTTGTATCTTATAGGCTCTCCCATAAATTACATCACTGCCGAAGTTATAGTAAGCAAACGACTGGTTATAATCGGTCCGGGCTATTTCTTAAATGAAAATTCAAACCTGCAGATCAACATTAATGCTGCTCAGGTCAGTCTTCCGGGTTCCAATGCCCTCACGTTTAACGCAGGCTCAGAAGGGTCCGTGATTATGGGGGTGTTTATAAATGGTGCACTTACAATTAATGCAAACAACATCTTAATTAAACGAAACTACATTTCCAGAAATGGTAGTGCCGATAATATTATTATCAATGCTTCCAATATTATTCTTACACAAAACTATATTTTCTCCTACATCGGCACCGATGCCAACGTAATCGTTATTAGCAGCAGCCGTTCGGGTATACTTATCACTAATAATTACATTCACCACAACTGCGCCAATGGCTGCGGAGGTGGCACCCGCATGGCCTTAATCTCAAGCGGCACATCTTCCTTGGAGCTTTCTAATAATATCTTTTATGGGAATGTTACCGTAAGCAATGCACTCGTGCAAAACAACCTCTCCCTCTTTACAGGATTTGCAGCCACAGCAAGTCTTGTCAGAAATAACTCGGGAGCAGCCGGTAGTTATTACCCGAATGGAAATGATAACATCAGCAATAGCGATTTTGGCAACGCATTTATCACTGGCGGAACAACGGATGGTAAATGGCAGCCTAGTGCCTCGTCTCCCTTTAAGGGAACGGGATTCGGTGGAACCGATCGCGGTCTGTTTGGTGGCTCAGAACCTTACGTTCTTTCAGGCATCCCACCCATCCCTACTATCTATTCGCTAACAGCGCCCACGATAGGCGAAAAAAATACTGGTCTGCCAATACAGATTAAAGTGAAGTCTAACAACTAAGTTAGTCTTGCGCTACCTGATAGCTATATCATTTCTATTCAACACGTGTGTATTTGGGCAGACCAT
>JAEUUB010000451.1 GCA_016787745.1 Cyclobacteriaceae bacterium | reverse complement strand
TAGCCGGAACTCTGTTTCATTTAGGAATAATTCTACTCTTAGGGCTTCCGGATTTTGGACTCCTCATGATTATTTGTTACTCCATTTTTATGCCTATTAAAAAGGAATCACTGCGATAACAGAAACGTTTCAATTGTTTTTATTTTCTGATCGAGCTGAGTATTCACCTGATCGAATTCCGGAAGGGAATTTAGTTTAGTGTTTACACTTATATAAAATTTAATCTTGGGCTCGGTGCCGGAAGGACGGACTGAAATCTTACTACCATCTTCCGTGTAATACTGAATGACATCGGAAGTTGGGAGCGCTATTTTTGTTGTTTTTCCCGTGAGGGTATTCGTGTCAATTCCGGTTTTATAATCCAACGCTCTTATTACTTTCTTACCCGCTATTTTTTCAGGTGCTTTGCTCCTGAAGTTTTCCATCATGCGCTTAATCTCCATTTCTCCTTCGGCTCCTTTACGCACTAAATTGATCAGACCTTCCTTATAAAAACCGTGATCCTTATACATTTGCAGCAACCAATCATATAAGGTGCGTCCTTCATCCCTGGCAGATGCGGCCAGAGCGGCAAAGAAGGCGCAAGCAGATACAGCATCTTTGTCACGAACAAAATCTCCTACCATATAGCCATAACTTTCCTCACCTGCGGCCACAAATTTTTTCTTACCCTCCAGGGCGCCCATTAATTCAGCAATGTATTTGAACCCGGTCAAGGTATTGTAACAAGCTATCCCCAGATCATTGGCAAGGGTGTCCACCAATTCGGTAGTTACAATCGTCTTGGCGATATAGCCCTCTTTCTTTTCTTCAGCACTTAAATTTTTCATGATGAACCACATCATCAAACTAAACGCCTGGTTTCCATTTAATAGAAAAAATTCACCTTGGGCATCCTTAATTCCAATACCCACTCGGTCCGTATCCGGGTCGGTTGCCATAATCAGATCAGCATTTACGGCTTTGCCTTTTTGGATGGTTAACTCCATGGCCGATTTTTCTTCCGGATTAGGGGATTGAACCGTGGGGAAGTTTCCGTCTGGCTTTTTTTGTTCATCGATTAAGATCAGATTGGTAAAACCTAATCGGGCCAGACATTCAGGTACCATGGTGATTCCTGCACCATGGATACTGGAATAAACAATGGGGATGTTGGCTTGCCGGGCGATAGCATCTTTTTTAGGAATGAGTTTTTCTACTTCCTTGTAGTAGGCACCTTCTACCTCTTTGTCTATAAGATGAATTTTTGAAGGATCAGCTATAAACTTAATGTGTTCAAAGCCCCCAATGGAATTAACTTCCTTGATAACGTTTTTGTCGTGAGGAGGTACTAGCTGGGCGCCATCGGCCCAGTAGGCTTTATATCCGTTATATTCTTTGGGATTGTGAGAAGCCGTAATTACAATTCCCGAATGGCATTTTAGATGTCGAATGGCGAATGATAATAGCGGGGTTGGCCTAAGCTCGCTAAACAAGAATACGGTAATGCCGTTGGCGGAAAATACATCGGCTGTAACTTGCGCAAGTTCTTTGCTGTTGTTGCGGCTATCATAGGCAATCGCGACTTTAATCTCACCGGAGATTGATTTTTTAAGGTAGTTCGCCAAACCTTGTGTAGCCGCCCCGATAGTGTATTGATTAACGCAGTTGGAACCAACACCCATCACGCCTCGCAGCCCACCGGTACCAAACTCAAGATCTTTGTAAAAGCTATCAATCAGCGGCTTTGAATCAGCGGCTTCCAATAATTGTTGAATGGATTGCTTTGAAGCATCATCAATAACGCGACTGTTTAGCCAGGCCTCAGCCCGTTTTCTGGATTCGATAAGTAAGTCCATTTTAAAAAAAAAGATGTGGGATACCGTTATAAATTTCCTCGCAACCCTTGCTCTAGTTCAATGGCTTCGAATAGCGCTTTAAAGTTTCCTTTGCCAAAAGACTTTGCGCCATTTCTTTCAATGATTTCAAAGAATAAAGTAGGGCGGTCCTGTATGGGTTTGGTAAAAATCTGAAGCAGATATCCTTCTTCATCGCGGTCAATAAGGATGTTGAGTTTTTTTAGTTCTTGAAGATCTTCGTTTATATGGCCAACCCGATCCAACACATCCTCATAATAAACATCCGGCACCCGAAGAAATTCAACTCCGCGCTTCCGCAATTCGCTTACGGTAAAAAGGATATCGTCCGTAGCAATGGCAATATGCTGAACTCCGGCACTGTGATAGAAATCAAGGTACTCTTCAATTTGTGATTTCTTTTTTCCCTGAGCGGGTTCGTTAATAGGAAACTTGATATACCCATTTCCATTGGAAACCACTTTTGACATAAGTGCGCTGTACTCGGTGGAGATATCCTTGTCATCGAATGTAATAAGCAATTTAAACCCCATTACCTTTTCATAAAAATCAACCCAGCGGTTCATTTGACCAAGTTCTACATTGCCCACACAATGATCCACATATTTCAATCCAATGGGATTTACCTGTACCGTGCTCTTCGCGGGTTTATATCCGGGCATGAATACGCCCTTGTAATTTGTGCGGTCAACAAACGTATGAATGGTTTCGCCATAGGTTTTAATGGAGGCAATCGTTACTTCACCAAACTCGTCTACAAGTTTTTGAGGTGCAGCCGCAGGCTCAGCACCCCGCGAAACAGTTTCTTGGAAAGACTTTGTGGCATCATCTACCCAAAGCGCAAGAACCTTTACTCCATCTCCATGTTTTTTAACATGCTCTGAAATGTAAGAATCCGGGACCAGGCTGGAAGTTACTACAAACCTGATTTTATTTTGTTGAAGAACATAAGAGGCTCGATCTCTTACGCCCGTTTCAGGACCTGAATAGGCCACAAGATCAAAACCAAGGCAGTGCTGGTAGTATAAGGCCGATTGTTTGGCATTGCCCACATAGAATTCAATATGATCTGTGCCTTTAAGGGGTAGAAAATCGGTATCCATGGAAGTGTTTTTAAGCGTGGTCAAAATTAATCAATCCCCGTATTTTAATTTAGCCCGTATTTCTATAATCTTGGTGAAAATTTGAACTATGGATGTACAAGGACTTGATAAAGCAATACAGGAGATTGCGTTGCGCAGAAATGCTTTAAAAAAAATCGACTACAATAATCCTAAATATGACGACTTGGAAGAGGAGTTGCACGATCTGGAAGATTCCCTTCATGTAAAATATGGCGACTATCTGGAAGATGTGCTTAAAGACGTTCATGATAAATATTGTCCGGATACAGACGTATTGTATCCAATCGCCTATTTGGCAAAGTCTTATTCCATCGGTGATAAAAATGAATTTTCGGTTGCCGCCACCGAGGGCGTTTTTGTAGAAGTGGACTCCATTCCGGGCAAGGAAACGAAATTAGTTATTGTTCCTAATCCGGTTCGCATAATTCTTAATGTAGGGAAGGATCAGCAACAAGTCGTGTGGACGGCAAAATAGTATTAATATCCAAGCTTGGGTCGTACCCGGCTTAGTACTTCCTGGGCAATAACACGAGCTTTCGCTTCACTTTGTTTTAATTTCTTTTCCAGTTCAGGAAGATTATTTATGTAAAAGTTAAAAGCTTCGCGTTCCCTGGCATATTTGGAAGCGAGAAGTTCAAAAAGTTCTTGCTTGGCATGTCCGTAACCAAAATTACCGGCAAGATATTTTTGTTTTAAGGCAGCGGTCTGCTCTGGCGTAGCCACCAGTTTGTAGATTGCAAATACATTATCCGTTTCAGGATTTTTTGGAGCTTCAACCGGGGTGCTATCCGTAACGATGGTCATAATTTGTTTGCGCAACTCTTTATCCGGTAGGAAGATATCAATTATGTTTCCATACGATTTACTCATCTTCTGACCGTCCGTTCCGGGAATCGTCATCACGTCTTCTTCAATCCTGGCTTCGGGGAGTACAAAGGTTTCACCATACAGGTTGTTAAATGAACTGGCAATATCGCGCGCCATCTCCAAATG
>JAEUUB010000435.1 GCA_016787745.1 Cyclobacteriaceae bacterium | reverse complement strand
CGGATTCCAATTTCGAATGCGAGGTAATACTTTGGATTAAGCACGTATTTCATTCCAATTCCAAATGGAATACTCATCTGTACATTACTGTACTGACTGTTCTTATTTTGAATGCCTGATATTCCGAACAAAGCGGCTCCTGCAAAGGCATAGGGGGTAAATCGAAGATGGCGCTTGGCATCACGCCAGTCTAAAAAATGATATTCGAAATTTACTCCTGCTTCTAATAAGAATAAATTAAAAGAGGCGGCTCGGGTGGCCGCGAAGGCATCGATAGGTTTACGTTGATCAGTGGCTCCGATCTTTCCAGCCGTAACAGAACCTCTTAAACTAATTACCTGACTGATGTTGGATCGGTAGAAAACAGTGCCCGCGGGTTTTGATGTAGCTAAATTATAGGTTCGCACAAGATCTCCTGTATAATTAAAGACCCCAACTCCAAAACCTACTTCAGAACTCTGGCGAATCATCTCCTGAGCCTGAACACATCCAAGAGTAACCAACAGGATGGAGGTTAATTGAAATATCCGGTTACCGCATTTGAACTTCAAGGGTTATCTGAATTTTGCCTTATGAAAAGTAGCGCCCAAAATATAGGTCAGGCGAACGGATGTTACCATGTATATATCCCGATCGCTTTTTGAGCCTCTTACGTTGTCCGGATATTCGCGACCATACCCTGGAATGGTTGAGTATGTTTGGCCATTTCTGGCAGTATAACTATCTAACGGAGGAAGTTCGTTGGCGGGTAATTCATTGCTGCGATAAGACATGGCCCGCGCCAGATTATTGGTTCCAAAAACACCTAAGTCGACATAGTTCTGGCTTACATCATCAAGGTAATCGGTAAACGTGTATCGGAAGCCAATGTCGGCCCAAAGATCCATTACTTCGTTTAATCTAAATCTCGCTCCTAATCCAAACGGAATGGCTACTTGTAATTTACTATAAGCCTTGATTCCATAATTGACATCGGTTGGATCAAGAGTTGAATACTGCCCTTCTGTGCCCAAAGGCCGAAGGTCTACCCATGTACCTTCCGATACCCCCAGGTTTTCTCCGTTTAACCCAGAAGCGGGTGCCTGGGCCTGCGGATTATGTAAAAACCCGGCTAAACCCAGATAAGCATAAGGAGTCCATTTAACCCGGCTTATATAAGTCGCATCGTTTTCAAATAAGTCGAAATAGGCTGTCACGGAGAGTTCTTTTATTCGGTTTCGGAAAGAAGCATTTCGTTGATAACGAAACTTACCATTGTCTTGGTCTGCGAGATCCGCAGATTCTGTATCAGACCCCTTTAAAGTACCGTACATAAATTGTCCTTGCAAAGAATAACGAGGCCCAAACCGATGCGTAAAGGAAATCCCAACGGCAGGCCGGGTAAACGAAATATCG
>JAEUUB010000938.1 GCA_016787745.1 Cyclobacteriaceae bacterium | reverse complement strand
GATTCAGGAAAGCAATAAGGTTGCCTTAGACCAGGGGATGTCTGTTGCTTTGCTTTTGCAGCAGGTAAGCGAACTGCGATCAAAAATAAAAATGCCAATCGTGTTGATGGGCTATCTTAATCCGGTGATGCAATTCGGTATAGAGAATTTTTTTAAAGAAGCCGCAAGGGTGGGGGTAGACGGGCTTATTTTACCGGATCTTCCGCTTGATGAGTATGAACTTTACTACAAGCACCTTTGTGAGTCGCTGAACCTCAGCGTTTCCTTTTTGATTTCTCCAACCACTTCGGAAGGGAGAATTCGTAAAATTGATGCCTTAACTTCAGGATTTATTTACGCAGTGTCTTCTTCCAGCACCACGGGTGCAAAGCAGGAATTTAATCAAGAACAAATCACCTATTTTAAAAAACTCTCAACCCTGCAGTTGAAAAATCCTTTTTTAATTGGCTTCGGAATTTCTAATGGTAAAACCTATCAACAGGCATGCGCACATTCGGCCGGAGCTATCGTGGGTAGTTCCTTCATCACTGCTTTGAAACTGGCAACGAATCCCGCAACAGAAATTGAAAAGTTTGTGCACACGCTTAGGGCGTCCTGAATGTAAAATAGAAAGAGGCTGTCTCAATAGTCATGTGGTCATCGCGGGCACCGACCCGTGATCCCGTTTTTTAAGTGGATGATGTCATGCTACGTTTGTGTACAGAAATGAATTCCAAAGGTTATTTTGTAATAAGAAAAGAGAAGAGCGGAGCAAGACTGAGTTATTGTCATTGGTCAAATAGACCGTCCGGAATGCTAGTCCCCGCTCTTTTACTTGATGATCCTGAACAGTTCATGAGGCCTATAGAGCCTGTGTTAAGCATGGATAGGAACACACAAGTATTCTCTTTTCAAAATGTTCAACCAAAAATAATCATTTTATGAAGTATGTAGGAGTAGACATTTCAAAAGAAACCTTTGATGCGTTCAATGATGAACTCGGTAGCCGTCAGTTTAGTAATGACAGTGTCGGATTCGCAGTATTCAAAAAATGGATAGGTGTATCCGGACAAGTTGTCATGGAAGCCAGTGGTCCGTATTATTTACGGTTAGCACACGATCTTTATAAAGCTAATATTCCTGTTTCGGTGATCAACCCTTTAGTGATAAGAAGGTTTTGCCAGATGAACTTACAGAGGGCTAAGACTGACAAAAAGGATGCTGTATCTATTACTCAATTTGCCGAATTAACAAATCCTTCTACCTGGTCTCCAGCACCAGAATATCTGCAACAACTTCTTCAAATGCAGAGTGTTATGGAACAATTATCCAAACAGCAAACCAGTACACTCAATGCAATGGAGGCGCTGACACAGCATCCTTTTATTGATAAGAGGGCAGAGAAAGCCCTGAGCAAAGTAGCACAGATACAGAAGGCACAGATGACTAATTTGGAAAAGGAAATCATGGAGTTAACAAAACAGCACTATCAAAATGAGTATGCATCATTGACAAGTATTCCTGGCATTGGTAAGAAGACCGCTATGCTGTTGATTTTAGTAACCGATGGCTTTACTCGTTTTGATAACATTAAACAGTTGGTTGCCTACACTGGAATTGCACCGCGAATTTTTCAATCAGGAAAAACAGTCAACAAAAAGCCAAAGATCAGCAAATTGGGCATGGCTGATTTAAGAAAATCATTATACATGTGTACACTCCGTGCTATAGAACAAAATGAAGCCTGCAAAAATCTATATGAAAGACTTAGACAGAAAGGGAAAGCTGCAAAAGTAGCTTTGATAGCAGTGTGCCATAAACTACTTCGACAAGCTTTTGCTGTAGTTAAAAATAAAAATCAATATAGAACAGAACTTTCTTTGGCATGAAGTCTTCTAATAATTTGGATTTTAGCACAGTTCATTCCGGCTCAAGGCCGGAATGACATTTCAAATCTTATTCGACTTTTGATACAGCCTCTTCTGTAATACAACCAATCGTAAGACTGCACGGAAATTTATACAGGTAGGTTCTTAAAGAGCCTCAAAGATCGTGCATTTCGTCTGGCTGCTTCTAATACACTTCATTGGTTTAATGAACGGCTATTTCTTTTCTGGGTGGAACTTTGGTAAGAACTTTTTTACCCAGTTGTAATTTCAGAATTCCGTTTTCATAAGTAGC
>JAEUUB010000414.1 GCA_016787745.1 Cyclobacteriaceae bacterium | reverse complement strand
TATGGTCATAAGTAATAAACCTGCTACCAATGTGGGAATGATGTAAGCCCTTGCTATGTCGGTTTTTCCCAGTTGCCAAAACCCTAAGCTTCCGGCCATAAATGCAACTCCAAAAAGTATAAAGAAGGGAGTAGAAAAAAGCTCGGCCTTTGCCCAATCTGTTGCTGATTTTAGTGTTTCCATGGTGTCTGTTATTTAGTTCGAACTATATTTTTCCCTGTGCTCTGTTGGGCTTATGCCTTCTTTCTTTTTTGAAAAGTGTTGAAAAATATTGTGGACAATCAAATCCCAATTGACCATGTATACTTTTTTGGTTTTGAGAAATCTTTGGAAGAAGTCTGTCGTACACATTTTTTTGGAAATAAACTTGTCCCGTTCTAGTTGCTATCAACATCCGAATAGGCGATTGTTGAGATTCACCTTTTCGTGTTAAAGAATTAATCCGGCTTTAAAATCACTTTTTCTTTAGCAGATAACTCAACCTTTTCTTTGCTGAAATAGACCGGAAAGTGCTGATCATTGGCCCAGAGTTCAAAAAGATTTTTATAAAACGGACTTGCCGGATTGCCGCTTTGCCCCGGGGAATTCGTAAACAACGTTTTATCCCAATCCGAAACATCGGCCACCATACGGAACGTAGCACCATGACTTTGATTGTCGCTGTTGCTGGTTACGCCCGGGGTAGAGCCTGAACCTCCGCGCGGCATAGCGGGGGTCTCTAAAATTTTCCGGATGGAATCATTCACCGCGTTGCTTAGCGGATGCTTTATAATAACATGATGGTACGCGGTTTGTCCGTATTGCCATTGACTTAAATCATCGCCCAGTTTTTTGTGAAGACCTGTTATCGCTTCTTCCAGGCAATCGAGTAAAAAAGAATTGCGGCCCTTCAGTTTTGGATCATCGCTCGCTATCCATTCAATGGCACGTTTAACAGAAACGGATTTAAGAATGGACTGTGCTTTTTCCGGAACAAATATTTTATGCGCGCGCTCCAGAATTTTTTTCTCCCAGGCCGCGTAGATGGCCGCCTCCACAGAATTTTTGTCCATAACAAAATCCCAACTTAACAGCATCGATTTTATTTTTTCCAACGCGTCT
>JAEUUB010000412.1 GCA_016787745.1 Cyclobacteriaceae bacterium | reverse complement strand
CCGGAAGCCAGCGTGGTAATAAGCGTAACATTAAAATCTTTTATCGCCTGCGTACTGTTAACAAATGAATACGAAAAATTAGGAGTCGTTCCGGAACTCATTTCATCCAGAATACCCGCGCTATCGCTAATGCGCCACCGGTATTCCGTTGGATTTAAAGATTGTGTTTCTGAATCAACCGAAAAATTTACGGATTGCGGGGAGCAATTATCATTGAACGGAGAATAATTGGTAGACAGAAAACCAGATCGGGTGCCCGGAAAAATTGTAATGGCGAGGGCACCGGAAATTGTTTCGCAGGCGTTGATAGTAATGGACCGAAGTCTGACATCAACAATTTTATTGACGGTGGAAATATTCTCAAAAGAATGAACGAATTGATTTGTGAAAGCAGGATCGGCTGGAGACTGTGTTCCTATAGGTACAAATCCCAGGCCCTGATGTTCATCGGCTTCCCAAACATACCGATCAATTACTTCGGGTTGACTCAATACACTGGTATTGGTAAATTGGACCGTTAGCACACTGCAGCCGGAAGTAACATCGGGGGTAAAACTTGCGAGCGGCAAGGCATCCACGATGACGGGTATGACTAATAGGTCGGTGCAACCCGACACGCTTGCTGTAACACGCAACGCAACCTGATAGGTGCCAGCCCCGCCCAGCGAACGGGTAAAGGTACTTTGATTGTCGAAGGCAGGATCTTTCGTGAAGGTTACCCCATCGTAATCAAAATCCCATTCTCGCAGCGCAATCCCTTCGCCACTGATTGGTTGTAACGTAGAGTTCTCAGAAAAAGAAGTGCTCTGACCCACGCACACGCGACTAGCGGTAAATTGTGCAACCGGATTTTCAAAAACCCGAACCTGAACCTCGTCTATTGTTTCGCACGAAGTGACATTATCGCGCACAATTAATCGTACTCTATAGATACCCCGGTTGGTAAACGTTTCATCAAAGGGACCTAAGTGAATAGATGAAAATGCACCTAAGGGTGGCTCTTGACGCACTAATACATTGGCTTCGTTAAAAAACTCCCACCGCCATTGAGTAGTGGGTGTTACCAAACCCAACGAGATATCATGAAATCTTGCTTCGAATGTGTTCAGTGGCGCACTTGCGTTCTGGCAAAAGTCAGGCGTCAGTGGATTGTTAGAAAAATCCGTCACCTGAATCTTAGCTATCAGGGAAGGCGATATTGTAATTACTTTTTCAAGTAAGGCCACGCAATTCCCGGCTGCATTCTGATCGCGGACAGAAAGCCGGATTAATTTTTGTCCCGATGTGGGGTATGCAAATGTTGGGTTTGTATTTGTAGCCGTAGCGAGAGGCGCTCCTACTCCTGTGGGGTTGTCGTAAAACTGCCAGGTATAAGCAAATGATGCCCCTGCAATAGCTGGCGTTTCGTTGTCAAAATAAATGTTGTCACCAACACAAAACACGGTTTGTACAGGTCCGGCCGAAGTCCCCAGACGGGTTAAGTAATCGGGTTGAGGCGCGGGCACAATTACAATCCGGGCCGTTGTTATCTGAGGCGTGTTGTCGCCATTAATCAAATTCCCCGATACGGGATTGAAAGGATTACCATCCAGCAAGTTATTGTCATAGGCGTTGCACTGATTCCAGTTCTTTAGTGTTATGACAAACTCTTTTCCTAAATCCGCAGGTGCGGTAACAGGAACGTTGATAGGCAAACTAACCTGCCCCGGAGCCAGTACCGGATAAATTGGATTTTTTGCAGGTGCCGGATCCAGATAAGGAAATCCGCCCGGTATCAGCGAATTAATTCTTATACCCGGAATCTGCATGCCTAGAGGACCTGTTCCATAAAGCCACTGAATCCATCGGGGTTCGTTGTTCTCGCGCGTAGCTCTCGGAAAACAATTCCAATCACTATCGTCTGTGAACAGAACATCGGTGGCATATCCCTGGCAAACCCTGAACACCGCGGGATTAATTGAAATGACATCGTTCGTCCACACAATCACCTGGGTATTAATTGGCACAACACTTCCTCTTGGATTGCAGGCATTGGATGCATCGATAACCACATCATACCCACAATTAACCGATGTATTCGGATAGGTATGTACCAGGTTTACTCCGCCTGCCGCTACCTGGGTATAGGTTTCTTCTGGCGTTCCATCCCCCCAGTTAATAAAATATTGAGTTCCGGGAACGGAGGATAAATAGAGTGTTTGAATATTTACTGTAAACGGAGCACATCCACGACTGCTCGTAAGAAACGCAAACCCAGGTTCCATAATTCCACCACACTGGGAATAGGAACGATGGCTTATTAAGGAAAGAATGAGAACCGCTATTACAAATGAAAACCTTTTCTGCACCATGCTTCAATTCGATTGAACAATCGACAAAGCCCCTTTTAGACACCTTTAATAAGGACGGAAAAGAGTAACAGCAAAACCTACCGTTTGAATGACAAAATGATAGATAAACCTTAAGAAATTACAGGCAAGATGTAGTTACCGACTCGAGAAAATGGAAGGGCGTTGATTACGTACTCTGCGATCTTAATTCCAGAAGCTCTTCTTTGTGTTGAAGGTTGGGCAGGGAATTAATCTATTGCGTTTTTTCACACCCCGATGCAGGGGCTTTGCAACAAATTCATAGACTATGGAAATTTCATGAGCACCCCCCGATGTGGTGGACAATTCGGAAATTGAAAAATCATAGCTATACCCTACTGTAAAGCTACTCAGGTAAAGTCCGAGTGTGAAAATC
>JAEUUB010000405.1 GCA_016787745.1 Cyclobacteriaceae bacterium | reverse complement strand
CTGCAAATATAGAGCATTGGCTATGCATCGATAAACACAATGTTTCGATAGCCTTGCGAATCAAAAAATGCCTATGAACCATCGGGGCGATACTATTTCGTTTTATACCTTTGCCACAACTATTTTTCTATGACCTTGTTTCGGAATTTTGGATGGGTTGAGGGCATCTTTGCGGGATTATTTCTTATCGCATATGGAATGTATCTGATCAAGATCATTCGCATCAGTCGGTTGCTCAATACCCCTTACAGCACTGTATTCATTAAGTTGGCGTTGCGCTCCGTTATCGTTTTACTTCTTTTTATTTCAATTCTGGGTCCCACCTTCGGAGATGCGAGACGCGAAATAAAATCCGTAGGGAAGGATATCATGTTTTGTGTTGACCTCTCAAAATCGATGGATGCATTTGATGTTCAGCCTACCCGGCTTGAAAAAATAAAATTTGAAATAAAAAAGATTGTTGCTGCCTTTAACTCCGATCGGTTGGGGATTATTATTTTTTCTTCCGAGGCCTTTATGCAGTGCCCCCTCACCTACGATCAAAACGCGCTAAATCTTTTTATTGAAACCATGAATACGGGTTTGGTGCCTTCCAGCGGAACCGATTTTGGACCGCCCATTAAAATGGCGCTCTCCAAGCTGGAAGATGAAGAAACCCCAAGTAATCAACAAAAATCAAAAGTAATTGTCTTGATCAGCGATGGCGAAGATTTCGGAGATGAGACCGATGAAATCGCCAGGCAAGTAGAAGACCAGGACATCCGCCTGTTTACGTTAGGAGTTGGAACTGAATCAGGGAGTCAGATTTCCACACCCCGTGGCGGGTTTAAAACAGATCAGCAGGGTAACACCGTGGTTTCTAAGCTTAATCCGGCATCCTTAAAAAATCTGGCGAGCAAAACAGATGGTCAGTATTTTGAGATCAATGAGTCGAGAAATGATGTGAATAAATTAATTAACGCCATTAACAAAATTGAAGGCCAGGTACGTGACACGCGACTGGTAGATGTTTCTTCAAATCGCTATTTTTACTTTTTGTTAGCGGCCCTATTATTGCTTGTATTGGATATTCTGATAAGTGTGAGAACGGTGAGGATATAGTAGAAAAAGCTGAAAGTGGAAAGTGGAAAGTGGAAAGTGGAAAGTAAAAAGTGGAAAGTGGAAAGTGAAAAGTAAAAGCAGAAGCTAGAAAGATGGTGAAGGGTTTTATTTTTTTTATAATGATGATGGCGCTGGTGGTCGACCCGGGCGATATTGGGAAAATCAATTCGCTTAAGTCGGAGGCGAAAGAAGCGTACCAAAAGGGGGACTTCAAGACAGCCATTTCCAAATACCGGTTTCTGATTGATTCGTTGGGTGTTAAGGAAGATGAAGTACAACTTAATCTGGCCAATGCCTATTTTCAGGCCCACGACACCACGTATACAGCCACCAGTTATCAGCCCGTTACGCAAAGCAGTAATGCAAGGCTGCGCTCCGTGGCCCATCAGCAATTGGGGGTGCTGGCCAATCAGCAAAATAAGTACGAGGAAGCCCTAGCTAATTTTAAACAAGCTTTAAAAGCAGACCCCACCAATGAGGATGCCCGCTACAATTACGAAATGGTGAAGAAGAAACTGGAAGAACAGAAGAAGAAAGAGGAGGAGCAGAAAAAGAACGATCCTAATAAGAAAGAAGAGAATAAAGATCAAAAGGATCAAAACAAGGACGAGAAAAAAGATCAAAACAAAGATCAAAAGGAGGATCAGAAGGAAAAACAAGATCAGGAAAACAAAGACAAACAAGATCAGCAGGACAAAGAGAAACAGGAACAAGACAAAAAAGAGAAAGAGAAGCAAGAGCAGCAAAAAGACGAGCAGGAGAAAGAAAACAAAGAGAAGAAAGATATCCCGCCCTCCGTATCAGACAAACTCAAGCAAATGGAAATGAGCGAAGAGAAAGCAAAGATGATTCTGGAGGCTATGAAAAATCAGGAGATTCAATATCTGCAACAAAATAAAAGGAAGGCGACAAAACCTAAGGACAAAGGCAAACCGGATTGGTAATGCAATCGAACTAATTTAATCGTCCACAACACACTAAAACACTCGGTATGAAAGAAGTATACATAGTAGCCGCGGTACGCACCCCCATTGGAAGTTTCGGAGGCACTTTGGCGGGTTTATCCGCCACGCAACTCGGTTCCTTAGCTGTGAAGGCAGCGATGAGTAAAATCAATCTCGATGCAAAACAGGTTCAGGAATTATTTTTTGGAAAT
>JAEUUB010000400.1 GCA_016787745.1 Cyclobacteriaceae bacterium | reverse complement strand
TCCTTTGCGATCATACGCATCCCAATCAAAGTTTTCGGTAGATACGGAAGATTCAGTAGCTGCTTTGCGGGCAGTTACATCTTTGATCATGCGACTGATTCCTTCCTCTTCTTCTGCTTTTTTAGCTTGTTTGAACTCAGTAAGTTCATCCTTTTCAAAGAGTTCTTCGGCTGCCGCGCCTTTAACAGCCTTTTTTACCGGAGCATCGTCAAGTACAGGTTTTGAACTCTTTACTTTCGGCTCATCGGATTTTTCTTTCTGGACTTTCGCCATAATTTTGATTTGCCCTTTTTTTACATGCCACAGCCAGGCTTGCTGCAACAAATTTTAGTTAATTAAGCCTGTTTTATTAAAAAACAAGCCCTGCTTACTTAGCAGGGCTGCAAATGTAGGTATTTTTTGCAAAAAGTCTACCCTATTGGTCAGGGCTCAATCAACTGAGGCTGCAGAGTTCCCAAGGCATATTCCAATAAAACCTGTTGGAAAAGCAGAGTTGCCTCGGCCTGCGCTTTGGCTGTGGCACCAATCACATGTGTTTGATTTGCCTGCGCCAATTCTACCTGGGTACTTATTCCCAATTCATAGCTTTCCTGTTGGGTTTTTAAGGCAAGCTCGCCTGCCTGAAACTGTGCCAAACTGGCCTCATAATTTTCGAGTGCGCTAACAAAATTATTTTGCGCTCGTTGCACATCCAGTTTTACCGTCTTTTCCAGATTTTGATAATTCAGTACGCTATTATCATATTGAACTTTAAAATTTGCGCGTTGGAACTTGGTTTGGAATCGCGAAAAAATGGGAATTGTAAGATTCGCTCCGTACGAGAGTGATGGATTGGTGGTACTAAACTGACCTTCGAAATCCTGGGCAATGAGGGAATAGTAAAAGGAACCATAATTAGCAAAAAGGGAAATGGAGGGTAAGGCCGGTGACAAAGCTGATTTATAGGCAAACTTATTAGCCCTCGATTGGTGATCGAGTTGCTTTAAATCAGATCGGTTTGCAAGAGCCACCTCTATAAGACTATCTAACGGCATATTTCTAAATCTGATTAAATCCTCGGCCATTACCGGATTAATAACCTCAAAGGGTTGCGAGGGATCGAGTTGTAAAGTTTGAGCCAAAATTGATTTATCATTTAGAAGCGTATTGGTTGCCCGGATTAACAAGACTTGCGCGGTTTTGGCTAACGCATCCTGATTATACACATCTGTAATAGCCCTTGACCCCACTTCATAAAAACCCCGTATCTGTTCGAGTATAGTATTTTGTGTCTTTAAATTTTCTTCCGCAATACGCACCAATTCCTGATCTAATAATACCTGCAGATATTGATTCGCAACAATAGATACCACATCCTGGGTGCTTCGTTTAATAAGATATCCCTGGGCCATCAATTGATTGTTTGATTGTGTTAAGGTGTTGTAATTTCTAAACCCGTTAAACACCGTTAAGCCCGCATTAAGTTGAGCGCCTACATAATCCGTAGTTAAATTTTCCAGGTTACCATTGGTGGTATTTGCTTGCTGACCCTCTTGGCGTTGAAAAGCGCCTGTTAAGTTCAAATTAGGCATGTAATTCCCAATAGCATTTAACTTCTGAGCCTGCGTTGCTTCCAATTGATTTTTTTGCTGATTGAGGATAACATTTCGTTGCAATCCAATAACTACCGCCTCCTCAAAGGTTAATTTCGTTACAGGACTCTGGGCAGATAACCACCCAATTGGTGAAATAATAGTTAATATTAGAACCCATCTCAAAAATACTTTGTCATTGCGGGCAGTGACCCGCAATCCCAAGTTCAGTGCATCTAATCGGGATTCCGCCCCGAAGCTTCGGGATGGAATGACAGATGCTTTCAAAAATATTTTTAAGATGGGTTCTAGTAATACTCGCTTCATAATTTTTTAAG
>JAEUUB010000385.1 GCA_016787745.1 Cyclobacteriaceae bacterium | reverse complement strand
ACGGTATCGCACGAACGCACAACAATAGCTACATCCAATGGCGGGCGAAAGTGTTAACGAAAATATTTATCTTCGCTACTACGTTTGGTTACGGTGGACAGAAACGTTTTCAAAACCGCCACTGGCTGTAGCCGAGCGTTGCCAGCAATTACTGTGGACAGATTTGAGACATGAAAATAAAAAGACTTATGGACTTAGAGATGATTTTCATTATCCTGTCTGCGCTCGTGACAGGTGGACTTGCTGTTAATGCACATATTTCAAGTAAGAAGAAAGAAAGAGAATTGGTACAAAAGACTGAGGTGATTGTTAATCTTCAAAATGAGTTAAAGGGGAAATCCGAAGAACTAATTCAGACTCAGAAGGAATTGCTTCTTTACAACTCTGGTGGAGATAGTTACTCATATATGATATTGGGTGACTTTACAAAAACGACAGCTTTAACAAAGGTTGCAAATCAAGGTGAGTATCCATTGTACGATTTGGAGTTCTACATAGTTGACGTTGACCTCTTAGAGCAAGCTGAAAAAAAGGGACAGGTTGCACAAAACCAAGGACAAATTTGGACTTCTGTGAAGATCGGTAATTTGCAACCAAAAAGAATAACTGTAACAGGGACTCTTAATCTTGGAACTTCGGACGAGAGAAAATTTAATATCTTGTTCACAGCAAGAAATGGCGTCTTTAAACAACAAATTGTTTTAAGGAGAAAGAATGATAAGTGGTTTGTTGCTTGGAGTTTATCGGACTCAAAAGATAAAGTAATCGACCATAAGATGACGGACGGATTTTTAAACGTTGACGAAGGAGAGTATAAATTCAGAGAAACACCAATTGGAGAACTAGCCATCGGACCCAGCGTACAGTAACTGCTGGCAACAAAATGTTTCTGCAATGGTGCCATGACTGGTTAATCTTAAGTTTTATCTTCGTTCAACGTTTTCGTTTCGTGGGACAGGACGCGGCTGCGGAAAGGCACCACTGCAGAAACACAAACGTTGGCGGTCATTTGGTGGGACGACTTAGAAATAAATGAAAAACTTAATAATCATCTTCCTGACATTTATTTTGGGTTGCCGACAAAATGACAACAAACCAACTTTAAGAATTTACTCCATTGACGTTGACATAGAAACAATATTTAGAATCGAGTGCAACGACTTCTTGAACACCTTTGACAGCACAGAGCTAAAGACGAAGGACTTAATTGAAATTTCGACAATTGACGACTTCCAAATGAAATTAAAGACTTTGCAGTTGGACAGTGGCAAGAGAGACCCGGACACGAGAGCAATAATAATTTTAAATAATGGAATAACGACTGACACTTTGTGTGCAGACAGGTTTACAATTAAGCACCGCGACAAATTTTATATAATGACGGAGGACTTATTGAAAATGATTTGGACTGAGTGAACCAAACGAACCGCCAACAGCATGTTTCTGCAATGGTGCCGTGACGAGTTGCTTTAAAGTTTTATCTTCGTTCAACGCTATCGTTTCGTGGGACAGGACGCGGCTTCGAAAAGGCACCACTGCAGAAACACAAACGTTAGCGTTCATGCCGGTGGACAACTCCGAAAAATTTGGAGTATATCTAAAAAGTATATACCTTTGGACAAAGGTGATGCTGTGAAAAATTTATCATTAAAACTTGAGGACGACATTTTCCAGGAGACTGAGAAAATTGTGACTAAAGTAAAAAAGAACCGCAACAGGTACATTAACGAAGCTATCGAATTCTACAATCGACTTCACAAACGCAGATTGCTTTCAAAACAATTGAGTAAAGAATCAAAAATTGTTTCCAAGGACTCCTTAGAGGTTTTGGCTGAGTTTGAAAAGCTGAACGATGAAGATTAAGCAATTCGAAATTTGGACAGCTGACTTAAATCCAAGAATGGGGACGGAAGCTGGGAAAATCCGACCAGTTATTGTTGTTCAAACAGACTTGTTAAATAAGGAGCATCCTTCGACTATCATTTGCCCAATAACGACAAATGTTAAACCGGACGCAGAAATTTTAAGGGTTCATCTCAAAAAGTCAAAGTTTGGACTCAAAGAGGACTGCGATGTTATGATTGACCAATTACGAGCGATCGACAACAAACGACTCGTGAAAAAAATTGGAGAGGTTGACAGCAACACAGCCGACAAGATCAGAGAGAATTTGAAAATAGTTTTGGACTTAGACTAACCGGCACGAAACGCTAACAACAGGTTTGTGCCAGCTTGCGGGTGATGTGTGGCTATGATGTTTTCGTTTCTTTATTTAGTTTCGTAACGGTAGACTGTTTGCAACTGGTCGGGCTTGCCATTCGTTCCTCATTTAGCAAGCCCTCCTAAACGCAAGCCATCACAAACCCAAACGATATCTATGATTAAAACAAGACCTCTTGCATAGTTATTTTTTAATTGTAATTCATAGGGTGTTCCACGGTTTACCACAGCCACAATTCGATGTAGTAATTTATTTCTTACAGCATTGATTACAGACATCTTGTTTTTGCCTTCCTGCACTTCTCGCTGATAGTAAGCATGCAGATCTGGATTGTGTTGAACGCTACTGATCGCTGCCATATGCAGTGTGCGAACGGTAATCCACTTACCCACAAAAGTTACTACAACTATTGCTATTTTTATGATGAAACAAATCTAAAGGTTAGCGGCAAGGCGGACAGCCACGAATAACGACTTCTTTACATTTGACAAATCTGACTTCGAAGAAACGACCTTGATCCCCCACCCTGACAAATTAGGCCACGCGCGTAGCGCGAATTTTTTTTCGGTCTGACAAAGAGTATTTAGAAAAATAAGAGTCGCGGAAAATTTTTTTTAAACAATTATACACAGACAACCTTTGCTGACAGATCTGTATCGTCTGGACGGTTCCGTCTGACCTTCTATTCTGACTAGCGACAATGGCTACGCGGAGGCATTAAAACTTTATCTCCTGCGAACACCGCCACCGTCCGCACGCGCGCCTCCACCTCCCCGGTAGCTTCCACCCATGTTACCTCCCCGGTTCATGTTATTGAAACTTGAGTTTTGTTGGGCACTTCGCTGTCGGTTTTGATGATCCCGATCCATTTGGGATGGTTGTTGAGTTTGCTTCCATTGATTTCCATCGCGTTGATTCCAGTTGCCGTTGTCGTTACGCTGGTAAACATTCCCATTTCGGTCAGAGTAAACATTATTGTTCTTGCGGGACCCTGCATTGGAAGGTTGCTGACTCACACCCGGTTGTTGACGATTCTGTCCACGCGACTGATCGCGGGTGGATACCGAAGGGTTTTGTCCACGTTGCACATCCCGGGTGGATACGTCATTCCTTCTGTTATAGATGTTGTTCGAACGATCTACATTAATGTTTACATCGCCATTGATATAGGTGGGGCCACGTCCACCATACATACCACCCCGGTAGGGAGGATAATAAGGAGGC
>JAEUUB010000258.1 GCA_016787745.1 Cyclobacteriaceae bacterium | reverse complement strand
TATGAGTTTAATTGAAGGAATTCACGCCCGCCAGATTCTTGACAGTCGCGGTAACCCCACCATTGAAGTTGATGTAATTACCGAAAGCGGTGCTTTTGGTCGTGCTGCTGTTCCATCAGGGGCAAGCACCGGTACCCATGAAGCTGTTGAACTTCGCGATGGTGACAAAAAACGTTATCAGGGTAAAGGAGTTCTTAAGGCGGTTGAAAATGTAAATGCTAAAATTGCTTCTGAGATTGTTGGTCTTGATGTATTTGATCAAAACCTGATTGACAAGGTTATGATTGAATTAGATGCCACAAAAAATAAAGGAAAACTGGGGGCCAACGCAATATTAGGAACCTCGCTGGCGGTAGCCAAAGCAGCCGCTATGGAGGCCGGGCAGTCATTGTACCGATACATTGGTGGGGTGAATGCCAACACGCTGCCGGTGCCGATGATGAACATTTTAAATGGTGGTAGTCATGCCGATAACTCCATCGACTTTCAGGAGTTTATGGTGATGCCGGTAAAAGCAGATACTTTTTCGGAAGCATTGCGTATGGGTACGGAAGTATTCCACACGTTAAAGAAAGTACTTCATGATAAAGGATTTTCAACCAACGTGGGAGATGAGGGGGGCTTTGCTCCGAATATCAAGTCTAATGAGGAAGCCATAGAAATTGTACTGCAAGCTATTGAGAAGGCCGGCTTTAAACCTGGCTCGGATATGTTTATTGCCATGGATGCTGCCAGTTCAGAATTTTATGACGCCAAAACCAAGACCTATACATTTAAAAAGTCGGATGGAAAGAAATTGAAGTCGGATGAGATGGTTGAGTATTGGGCTAAGTGGGCTAAGAAATATCCAATTATTTCTATTGAGGATGGTATGGGTGAAGAAGATTGGGATGGCTGGAAAAAACTCACCGATAAAATTGGAAGCAAAGTGCAATTGGTGGGAGACGACTTGTTTGTAACCAATGTAGAATTTTTGCAAAAAGGAATTGATATGGGTGTAGCCAATTCAATTCTCGTAAAAGTAAATCAAATCGGATCGCTGACTGAAACGATCAATGCGGTTAATCTGGCAAAGAAAAACAGTTATAAGAGCATCATGTCACATCGTTCGGGCGAAACGGAAGACAGTACGATTGCCGATTTAGCAGTTGCTTTAAACACAGGCCAGATTAAAACCGGTTCTGCTTCGCGTTCGGACCGGATGGCCAAGTATAATCAACTCATTCGCATTGAAGAGGAGTTGGGTGAAACAGCCTATTTTCCAGGGAAAAATTTCTAATGCACTGATGTGTGAAAAAAAAGAGCACTCTCTCAGGGTGCTCTTTTTTTATTCTTACAAATCAAAATGAAGGATGCATCAATGCTCAGGGGCACAGGCACATCCTATGCCATCGCCTACATATGGGTTAATATGATAGCGGCTACCAGTAACATCATAAAATGATAGCCTGTATTGATTGCAAATAGTTTCCACGATTTTCTTTCCCAGGCAACTACCCCAATGTCAACCGGAAGATAAAACCCGAGCCACGTAAATACGGTTGTATTCAGAACAGTACTAACAATAGGCATCTCTTCCATGCCAGGAACAAAACTCCACGCGGCTATATTGTGCGCGAGAACATAGGCCATAAAAAAATTTCCGATTACCATAATGGTCATTCCCTTTGCCATTTCGGCACCCGTGGGTTTAACGGAGGTGTCAAGGCCTATTTCGCGGGCCCAGGCTTTTCCAAACAAGGGGGTGTACCAAAGAAATCCGAGGATAAAGTTAGCAACTACAGCCACGAGCACGGCAGTAAAATTAATTTGTATTGATTCCATATAGGTTGGGGTTAACTATATCTAATATATCAAAAAAATCACAAAGTGGTATTACCGTCACTTAGCTTGCGCTGACACAGATAGGAACCCACAAATAATCCAAAGGGAACAATCATGAAGAGAATGGGCATCTGAAATCCTTCGGAGTAGATAACCGAGTACGTTGCGCCCGCCAAATCAAAGAATAATCCGGCATACGCCCACTCCTTTATCCGGTTAAAGCCAGGAATTAAAATCGCAATAGAACCTAAAATTTTTGCAACCCCTAAAAAAGGAATCAGGTAGGTTGGATATCCGAGGCTGGTGAATAATGTTATGGAGTCTTCCGAGATCATTATGTTGGGAATGGCCGTTGAAATCATAAACGCGCTGAATAGCCCTGTAAAAGTCCAGTATAAAATCTTTGTTCTTTTCATAATTATTTGATTTGTCTACGCAATCTACAATCATTGGAATTGATTCCATCAAGGTGTTCGCGACAAACGGAAGGCGAATTGCGTCAAATTTAGATACGCCAAAGAATGTGCAATTGATTATCTTTCAAGACTAAATTAATCTTTTATGAAACCGTTAGTTTTCTTTTTTTGCATCCTTGGCTTATCGATACCAGGAATACAGGCGCAAACACAAAAGGTGCGCGTTCAGCTCAATCACATTGCAGTTTACGTGGTTGATCTAAAAGTAAGTTCACATTTTTACCAGAATGTTATTGGCCTGGATACGATACCCGAGCCTTTTCATGATGGTAAGCATACCTGGTTTAGTGTTGGGCCAAAAAGCCACCTGCACCTCATTGAAGGAGCAACAAGCAAGACCTCCCCCAATAAGAACACTCATCTTTGTTTCAGCGTTGCATCTGTAGATTCGTTTATCGCAGTCCTGAAAAAGAATAATATTGAATATGAAGATTGGCCTGGAAATAAAATGCAAGTAACTACCCGGGTGGATGGTGTTAAGCAAATCTATTTTAAAGATCCCGATGGTTATTGGATTGAAATTAATGACGCGAAGGAATAGAATTCTACTATTCTTTATGAAATCGGTAAAGCAGAACAAACTGATACACCCAGCCATCGCGTATGTCGGTATTTAGTTGTTGGCGATCATCGCCTACATTCACCAACGGAAAACCAATTGTAATTTTATCATCTTCATCATAGACCCGATAATGGCGACCGATGGAGTGCCCAAACTTGGAGAGTAGCCCCAATCGCTTCGTTAGATTGAGCTTTAAATATCCGGCCACTTCATTGGTAGCGCGCTCTACATACCCATCCTTTCCGGTTGATGTAATGCCTGTGAGATGATAGGTTCTTACCATACCGGCATAGTTGAAGCCCACAATGAATTTAGGATGCAGCGAATAGTTAAAGTCGGCCAGAACAGGGACGGTTACATTCGCCTCGAATCTTTTTGAAGGACTCAGGTAGTAAATGCCAAAGAGGGGAACAACCCAAGGGCCAAAGAGTTCGCTATTTGAATACACACCCACTTTATAGCTGGTGTTGCTGCTCTTCTTATACTTCAGTAAGGCATAACCGCCTAGTTGAAAATCCTTATGGGAGATTTGATTAAGATCAGAAGCAATTTTAGGAACTATAATGTATGTGCCCGACCATTTTTCAGAATGGATTTTGTTAATTCCTATTTTAAGATTGAAGGATCCAAAATTTTCGGTAACACCATCTTCGAAAAGCTGAGTCTCTATTCTTTCGAAAATAAATCCGGTTATAAAGTTGGTGCGACTATTCAGCACAATGGGTATTGTAGTTTCCAGATCAACTTCCATAATCCTACTGGCAACTTCACTATCAGCAAAAGTATTGCGGACTGTATTGTTGTAATTCAGTTTAAGCACATCTACATACTCCTGCGCCCAGGCGAGATTTACACAGAAGGTAAGATTTAGGAGTGAGTGAATGGTAACATGGATCAAATTGGCAGCGGTTTTCATAGGATGGAGAATTAAATTTTAATAGAATGGACTGTATTTAAAGAATATGGACACCCAGGCGAGCGAGAGAAGTGAGAGTGCGATCAAGACAAGATTGATTGGATCGATAACGGGCAGGCCGCTGAAGTAAATCAGCAATGAACAAGTGATGGTTATCCTGAAAATTTCAGAGCCCCGCAGCCACTTCTTCGATTCCATGATTCCACTCCAGTTAATGATCATGTGCCAAAGCAGGATACTGCCAATCCACCGTTGGGTTGTTTCCCACGGAGATTTTGGATCGATGACCATCATCATAAGCGCGATACCCAGAATTACATGAAGAATTAAGTAAGGCTTGCTTCCCGTGAACATCGTGGACGTATAGCGTACCTGATTTTTTTCAGTTACCTCTATCAGGGGTGGTTTAGCCGCCAGCCCAGTCGGTCTCCAGCCTAAGGGCATAAACCAGATTCTTAGTTTGTCAATCCAACGCGGTGCGGCTACTGCGTCCTTCCAAAGAAGTTTATAATAATGAAAGTTAATGCTGATTGGGTTCCAGGTGTTAGGGGGATTGTACATGCCGTAAATTACTTTCTCCTCCTCTTCGGCATAGGAGCCAAACATCCGATCCCAGATGATTAAGAATTCGCCAAAATTTTTATCGAGGTAGGTGAAGTTGATGCCATGATGTACCCGATGATGCGAAGGCGTAGTGAAGATGTATTCAACCCACCGCCATAGTTTAGAAATGAATTCGGTGTGATGTAAGAAAGAGATAAACAGATGCAGGCCTGTCATCGCGTAGATATCAACCGGTTTAAAGCCGATTAGTGTAAGTGGCCAAAAGAACATGAAAGAGAAAAGGCGTTGTGTAACGCTGGCACGTAAGGCTACGAAAAAGTTCATCTCTTCGGCTGAATGATGAGGCGAATGGGCAGCCCACATAATGTTAATGTGATGACCCCAGCGATGTACCCAGTAGAAGATAAAATCGATTCCCAACAGTAACAAAGGGAACGAAAAAAGATTCATCTCGATGTTATCGATCAGCTGATAATGTGTCCATAGCCAGTTGTATACTACATAAACACCCGCGGCAACCAGCACATTCATAGTCTGGTTGCCGAGTGCGGTACCAAAGTTGGCCACGGCTTCCTGAAAAGAGATATAATTCTTTTTATAGTACCAGCACAAAGCGATTTCCAATAAGATAAAGCCAAGGGCCAGCGGGGTGAGCAGGGCATAGATGTTTGTATTCATAGCAGATTGTTTTTTTTAGGCGCTTATCACAGGTCAAACATACCTCGCGGTTTCGCTTTCTTCATTTCAACCTTCAAAAGGAGTACGGGAATATTTTGCGGAAAATGCCATAGGGTGGAAACAAATCGGAGGGTTGTGGGAAAAATTGCAAAAGACATGATTTTGGCGTATTATTATTAACCATTTTCGGTTTACCCCTCAACCTACATGACCAACCCGGAAGGAATTCAAAGCACTTTTTTGGATGAGATCCGAAAAAGACTAGCTCCTAATCTATCGTTTGTTGATGAACTGGCTGAGCAATTAAGCATAAGCCGCGACAGTGCCTATCGCAGGATTCGGGGCGAAACCGTTCTTTCTCTGGATGAGGCTAAGAAGTTGTGCGAGCGCTACGGAGTATCGGTTGATTCTTTGTTTACGTCAACTTCGAATGTGGTTCCGTTCTATGATCGGTCCACCTCCGATACCACTTCGTTGGAGCAATGGCTAACCTCGATACTTCACAACCTTGAAGGGTTGACCCGACTTACCTATGCAGCCAAGGACATTCCTATATTTCATTACCTGCGGCATCCTGAATTGGCTTCTTTTAAAATGTTCTTTTGGCAAAAAACGATTATAGACAATCCCACTTACCGAACAATGCGCTTTGATTATTCAGCTATTCCAAAAGAAATGATTCAACTGGGTAATCGCATCTGGACACGGTATGTGGCCATCCCCAGTGTGGAGATTTGGGCTGTGGAATCGATAAACAATACAATTAAGCAGATTGAGTTTTATAAAGAGTGTCAATATTTTAGCAATCCGAAACAAGCGGTTGAGTTATGTGATCGATTAATCGAATTAATGAATGTAGTAGAAAAAGAACTGGCCGAGGCAAAAAAAACAGAGGGGAATTCGTTCCAGCTTTATCAGAATGATATTCTAATGTCCGACAATACGGTGTTTGGCCTTTCGGGAGAAAAACGAATTACATTTTTAAATTACAATATCTTAAATCTGCTGATCACGCAACATCCTTCCTTTTGTGATAAGACAGAAAAATATCTGAATAATCTGATTAAACATTCTACACTGATTAGCGGCTCGGCTGCCAAAGAGCGAATTAAGTTTTTTACGAAACTTGTTGAGCGGATCGAGAATTTTAAGAAAACACTCTAGCCTATTTTGTTTGCATAGCAATCTGCCCCAGGTGCGAGGCCTTATGCGTAACCCGAGTTAACATCACGTTAAGTTTATTGCGATGAGGCTCCTTCTTAAAATCTTCTTCGGATACCACCGTATGGCGTGCGTGCCAATCGGCCTCGCTCATCGAACTAAAAGTTGAATCAAGCTTTGCCAAAATTGCCTGCCAACGCGATACTAATTCGATTTTGGATAAATGTCCCGATTGATTCGATTCGAGGTTGTGATGATAAATAGTGGCCAGATCAGGAAACATTCTTTTGCCAATTCCTAAAAGTTCCAGGAGCGCATCATCCGTCTCTACTAAATGACCCAACAGCCACGATGGCGAATTGCCGCCAGCAACGATGGGCCGGGTAAAGTCAGCATCCGAAATAGTTTCAAATACTTTCAGCATTCTGCGATTGTACGTGTTCCATTGCAAAAGACAAATTTCGAGGGAAGTCATAATTTTTAAATTTGGATTTACGTGTAAAAACCAGCGCTCTATAAATCTCGATACCTTAGAACAAAGATTCAGGAATAAAGTTCTCAAGATTATTAAAACGATAGCCAATCGTAAGATTAATCCGAAGATCTGTAGTGGTGATGTATGAAGGACTTAAGTCAACATAATAAATCTCGTAGGCCGTACGCACGTTTGCATAAATCTTGTTGCCGTTGTACCCAAAGTTAAGATAGGCCAAAATGCTCCATTCATAATTAAACTCATTAAATTTTCCTTTTTCAGCAACGTAATTATTATACGCCACTCCGGGCCCCGCCAACAGGATGGGCGAGATATAAAAAAAATTATGAATAACGGGAATATTAATTCCATACCCGGGCATTAGCAACGCCCCGGGGGCCTGAACGGTTTGCAAGCCCACCTGATTGCCATAGGTGGTTTCTAAATCTTTGTCCTCTGGAACTAAACCCGTGGGTGCTTTTAAGTTTCGATAGTAAGGTTCTATTCTTAGCAGGAAAGAGCCTGCCATTTTTTGTTGATGTTCTGTTTGATAGTTCGCGGCCCGGTAGGAATATTTTTTTTGATTAAAAATGTAAGTAAGCTGGGCTCCCGTTTTTTTCAATTCAATGTCCGGCTGAGAGGTAAATGTGCCGGCAGCATCGGCCGAAAGCATTCCCTGACTTTCCTGGTAGAAACCACGCACAGACCACTGGCGGGTTGAGTAACTCATTGCTAACCTGAATTGTTTCAGATTTTGACGATCTTCTTCAAGAAAAGCGGATTTAGGGAGAGAATAACTGATGTCAAAATCAATGAATTTGTATGTGAGCCCAACGCCAATCAGGTCATTCACATTGTTGAATAGCTGAGTGTTCAATTGATTTCCCTCACGAACAGACCCGAAAGCAAGACTTGTTCCTACGCCTCCATAAATCAGCCTTACATCATTCGCTCGTTTATACCTCAGAATATAACTACTGTCGGCATCGGAGGGGGCGTATTTTGCTTTATACAATTCTGATGAGATTGATCCTTGCGCCAGGCTAAGGTGAACGCTGAGAAAAAAAAGTAAAGATAGAATTTCCGATTTCACGGAGGGAAAAATCAAGTTTGGCAAAGATAAACTAAATGCACCCCGAACGGTCAGCCCGACTTTAAATTCCACACTATCAATTATCCTTACCTTACAGGTTCCTTAAATAAGCCGCGCTTTCTTTAAGCGTTGTCAAATCCATTTCTACAAAAAAGTTTTTAAGACCACCCACTTTAGCGGCTTTAAAGAATTCTTTCCAGTCGATGGTTCCTTTTCCGAGAGGCACTTGTTCTTCCGCCTTGCCCGACCAGTCGGATAAATGCGCAGAGATGAATCGACCCGGATATTTTTTAAAGTAGTCAGCAGCCTTGTACCCGGCAATCACTACCCAAAGTTGAAATTGCAGTTTAACCAACTCGGGATCTAGTTCTGCCAGCAATTCGTCATAAATAAGTTTGCCTTCCAGTTTTTCAAACTCGGTATTATGATTATGGAAAGCTAATTGCAAACCATTTTTCTTAGCCAGGTCTCCTATCGGATTTGCTTCATCGGCAGCTTTTTTCCAGTCGCTTAAGGTGGCTTTTTCAGGTAAACCAAAAGAGGCGATCACCATTTGCGTTAGTCCCAACTCATTGGCAAAATCCATGCGCTGCTGCCCACTCTCTTTTAATTCGTTAAAACCATAATGACAGCTTGTGCAGGAAAGTCCGGCATCGGTAATGATTTTTTTCATTTCTGGCGCTTTCAGATTTTGCAACGGACCAAAACCATATTTAGCATAGCCAGGAGGAGAACACATTTCGACTGTCTGATAGCCTAAACCGGACATCATTTTTAATGTTCCCGCAAAATCCTTGGCTAAAGATTCTCGAACCATCCAACTTTGGAACCCAATCGGTTCGGATAGTAGTGCACGTTCTCTGTTGTGCAGGGTAAAAGCGCTGAGACCTGAAACGGCAACCACACCGGCCGCACTCTTGTAGATAAACTCTCTTCTCGAAAATGTTTTCATACTGTTTAGATTTATATTGATTCGGGTTCCCATCCTTTGCGATATTCCCGCGCCAGGTATTTATTCGCGTCAGGCTCGTTGGTAATCTTGTTCGAAGCAGCATCGTAATACAAAGTTTTTCCGGTACGCAAGGCAACCGCATAAAGGTTTATGGTTTCTGTTAATGGCCAGGCATCGCGTAAACTTCCCGGACATTGTTTTCCGGAAAGGCAACCCTCAATAAATTTTTTAGGAACATAGCCGTCATCATTATTTTCGGGTTTAGGCGCGGCATTGGTTTTTCCTGCCATTTTCCCTGAAATAATTTTTGGATTCTTTCCATGAAAGTCGGCCATTATTTTTCCTTGGTCACCCACAAACATCATTCCTTCGCCCGGCATGGGCTTATTTTCTTTATATAATTCCTCAGGCACAGCAGGTCGCATACCACCATCATACCATATTAATTCAACGGCCGGCCATGAACCTTTCGCCTGATATTTAAATCGAACAGTGCTTGCCATAGGAAAAGCAAAATCATTCTTGATGCGAAACGGAACCACTCCATTAAAATCACAAATGTGGCTAAAGGTTGGTTCAACCACAGTGGGGGCTTCCAATTGCAATGCGTTGAAGACAGTCCACAAACTGTAGTGTCCCATGTCACCCATCGATCCACCTCCAAAGTCATACCATCCACGGAACACCATATTGGTTAAGTTTGGATGATAAGGGCGTTCTTTTTCAGGGCCAAGCCATAAATCCCAATCAAGTCCGTTCGGTATGGGAGGAGTTTCTTTGGGTATGGTTGCATATTGTGGCCATACCGGCCGGGCTGTCCAGTTATGCACCTCTTTAAGCGTACCAATAACACCCTCATTAATCCATTGCATGATGGTATCCATAGAGCCGTTTGAATCCCAGGCGATGAGATGCGTGGTGGCATTTGTTTTTTTAGCCAGTTCAATAACTTGTTTTCCTTCCATGAGTCTATTCGATACCGGCTTATGTGTTGTTACATGCTTGCCCCTTTTTAAAGCGGCAAGCGCAACGATGCCGTGCAGGTGATCGGGCGTCATGATCTTTACCGCATCAACATCTTTTTCTTTTTCAAACATTTCCCTAAAATCTGCGTAAGCAGTGCAGGCTTTATACTTATCCTTGGCGCGCACATTGCTATAATAGGCATCGACAATATTCTTTCCATTGTCGCGGCCACCGGGTATAACATTATCACCACCGGGTGACCAGGATGGGTTGTTCAATGTTTTGCGAATCTCGTTCTTCAGATAATCGGTGCCCCAATCGCGATAGCCGATGGCTTCCTTGCAGGGATCGCAGATAGTAACAATCTGTAGTTCGGGAACAGATAGCAAGGGGAGCATTTCGCGAAGACCCTGCGTACCCGTACCAATGTAAGCCATGGTTAACTTATCGCTGGGTGCTATAAACTGACCTCCCAGCACATGGCGGGGCACAATTGAAAATGCCAGTGCAGCTGAGGTAACTCCACCAATAAATTTTCTTCGGTTAATGGATTGAGGGGATGTATTTTTCATTTGTTAACGATTTTGAGTGAAAGAATGAGGTAAAGCAATCTACTTATTCTTCCATTCAATGGCCACCCTTTTTATTGGGAGATTTTGGTGGGTGTAAGATTTATATTTATGGGTACAATATTTAGGAAATTGAACGGATTAGCAGGTTTATTCCCAAAATTATTGTGGATGAGCGGTTGAAAAAAAGCGAATCGTGGATTGGGTCAATAACTAACTTGAACTTTTAGGTTTAATTTATAATTTTAAGCATAATGGGTCTTCTTGCATGATGAGATTTTACGGTTTGTGCCTTCTCTTTTGCGCTTCGGTTTTGACAACCGAGGCACAACGTCTTTCAGGCAAAGTGATCTCGGCCGTTAACCAGGAAGAATTACCGGGTGTTAACGTAATTATAAAAGGTACATCGCAAGGGTCGGTAACGGATATTTCGGGGATGTTTACCGTTGATGTCACAATGGGCTCCACCCTCGTCTTTTCATTTGTTGGATTTAAAACTCAAGAACTGAATTACACGGGCCAAGCCAACGTTACTGTGATTATGGAGGAGGCTGCGAGTGAATTAAATGAAATTGTTGTGGTTGGATACTCATCCATTTCAAAACGCGACATAACAGGCGCCATCTCTACCGTTAATGCCGATGATCTTAAAAATATTTCCGTCAACGGGTTGGATCAGGCCCTGCAAGGCCAGGTGGCTGGAGTGCAGGTTACACAATCCTCAGGAACACCCGGGGGTGGTGTTACGGTTCGAATTCGCGGAGCAACTTCCATAAGTGCCGGTAACAGACCACTTTACATCATTGATGGTATCCCGGTAGAAACAGGCGGGTTGAGTTCACGAAGTTTTGGCGGGCAGAATGATAATGCTTTAGCCTTATTAAACCCTAATGATATTGAGTCTTACAATGTTCTGTCAGATGCTTCTGCCAAAGCACTGTATGGTTCGCGTGCTTCTAACGGGGTTATTGTAATTACAACCAAGCGTGGAAAAAATGCAAAAACACAAATTGCTTTTGATGTTCAACGAGGTATGGTCGATGCAGTGAAAACTTTGGATCTGTTAAATGCTTCGCAACTACTCGACTTGCAAAGAGAAACCGTTACAAACGCGGGTGAAAATCCTGATGGCTACGGATTGATTAAAGGAGTAACCGATGGCATAAATACCAACTGGCAGGACGAGGTATTGAGAACCGGCATTATGCAGCAATACCAACTCTCGGCTACCGGGGGAGATGACAATACAAATTTTTACATCAGTGGAAGTTTTAGAGAAGAAGAAGGTGTTCAACTAAACAATTCATTTCAGCGATTAGGCACCACCATAAACTTAGATCAAAAACTAACCGATAAACTTTCCGTGGCTACTAACCTTACACTTTCGCATTCGCTAAACAAAAGGGTGAAAGGCGATAACTTTTTGGATGGTGTTTACTCGGGTGCGGTAAAGAGTCTTCCTTTTTATACACCCTATAACGAACAAGGGCAATTAGTAGGACCATCTTCTGCGTTGTATGCGGGGTTTCCAAACTTTAATCCGGTAGCGCAGGCGTTGCTCCCCCGATTTAATACAACCACCATTAAAACCCTGGCCAGTATAAACGCAAGCTATAAGTTCACTTCCGAGTTAACCTTAAAAGCCCAGGCCAGTTTGGATTATAATGATGTAACGGAAGATCAATACGAATCATCTCAAACGGCCATTGGTGGATTTCTACCCAGTGTTGGGGGACAGGGCTATGGTATTTTCAGTGCGAACACCTATACCAATGTTGATTATTACCTGACTCTCGCATACAATAAATCGCTGGCCGCCAAGCATAATTTATCCACGGTAGTAGGTACCGAGTTATATCAGAACTATGCTATTGGAGGCAGTGCGCAAGGCCGCTTGTACCCAAGCGATGATTTCACCTACATTAATTCGGCTGGGATTGTTGATGCGGGAGGATCATACAAAGAACCTCCGCATACAATTCTTTCTTTTTTTGGTGAGGCACGCTACGATTATGACGATCGGATTTTAGTAACCGCCAGTTTACGATCCGATGGTTCTTCAAACTTTGGAAAAAATAATCGCTTCGGATATTTTCCGGCTCTGTCAGCCGCCTGGAGAATTTCGCAGGAAAAGTTTTTTAAATCTGGTTTTGTAGATGATTTGAAGTTAAGGGGAAGCATAGGCCTTACAGGTAATGAGCGGATTGGGGCTTTTATTTTTTTAGGACAGTGGGGATCAGCAACGTATAATGGAAGTTCCGGTGTGGTTCCGCTCAATGTCCCTAATCCCGATATTAAATGGGAAACAACTCAGGAAACTAACCTTGGTGTGGATGTAGGTATGTGGGGTGGCCGGTTGCAAACCGTGCTGAATGTTTATTATAATAAAACAAGTGATTTGCTACTCACGCGGCCGTATCCTTTTACCACCGGTTTTGGGGGTATTGCTGATAACATTGGTGAAATGGAAAACAAAGGAGTTGAGTTGAGTGTTAGCTCTGTTAATCTGGATGGCCCGCTGCGCTGGACAACTACATTAAATTTATCACGAAATGAAAATAAGGTTTTGTTTCTGGCGGATTCCATCCCCTTATACAGGGGCTACTCGGGGGAAGGGGTAGATGCAACGAACATTATTAAAGAAGGCGAACCTCTGGGAACGTTTTGGGGACTTAATTATTTAGGTGTAAATCCCGCTACAGGCGATGCGATGTATGAGGATTTGAATGGCGATGGCTTAATAACCAATACCGATGCCATGGTGATTGGCAATGCGCAACCTAAACTGATTGGTGGAATCACCAATGTGTTGTCCTATCAGGGATTTGACTTTTCCTTCTTCTTTAATTTTTCATTAGGAAACAAAGTGTTGAATTTCTCGAAGGCTACGCTGGTAAATATGGGAGCCGATATACAGAATAATCAATCGGTGGATGCGTTGCGCAGATGGAAAAATCCCGGGGATGTTACGGACATACCGCGCTATGAATTAAACAGTACGCTCAATAACTTACACAGCAACCGACTTTTGGAGGACGCTTCGTATCTGCGATTAAAAAATGTAAGTCTGGGATACAACTTGCCGAATGCTCTTGTAAACAAGATCAAATTCCGGCAGGTAAGAGTGTATGCGTCTGCTACCAATTTGTGGACGTACACAAAATACACGGGCTCCGATCCGGAAGTGAGCACGTTAGATGGATCAACAGCCGCCCAGGGAATAGATTTTTTTACGTTACCGCAAGTGCGGACGTTAGCCGTAGGAATAAACGCAGTACTAAAATGAGGTACTTCTTAAAATATAACCTGCTTATACTCGCCTTGTTGCTTACAACAAGGTGCTCTGAATTGCTGGAACCTGAGCCAATCGATCTATTAACAGATGATACTGTGTTAAACGAGCCCAAAGATGTACCCAATGTAGAAATAGGTTTGTACAGTGCTTTTAGAAATATTATTCCCAACGCGGTTATTGCAGGTGACTGTACCGCAGACATGCTGCTATTCAACGGCACCTTCAATCAATACCGCGAGTTAGGAACCAAACAAATTACTTCAGCCAATGCTTCGGCCCTATCTTTGTGGGGAAGCATTTACAATACCGTATATATTGCCAATTTTATACTCGAAAGACTGCCCGATGTACCCGGGGTACCCGCTTCTCAGCGCGATCAGGTTTTAGCGACCGCGCATTTTTTAAGAGGCTATGCCTATTTTGTTGCACTATATTCCTTTGGAGGAGTGCCGTTAGTAACAGAAACTGCCATTGATGCCAACCGGAATATTCCAAGAGCCTCGGAGAGTGATTTGCTGGCTTTTATTTTGGATGACTACAATGCTGCTATCGGTAAACTACCGGCCCAACCTGCCAATGCAGGTTTTGCAGGTACGTATGCATTAGATGCCGCCTTCGCAAAGTACTATCTGTATCTTGGTAATTGGGCTAAAGCAGAACAACACGCCTCGAGTATTATTGGCTCCAATCAATATTCACTCGAATCAAACTTTGCCACTTTAGTGGATGAAGATTTTACGGATGAGGCCATTTTTGAAATGGGGTATACCCTTGCGGATGACCCTGGGACAAGCGCCACCGGACTAAACAATATTTTTGTGGGTAGACGCGAAATGATTCCCTCGAATGAAGTGGTGGTAGCTCTTGCATCTATTGAATCGGGGGAACGATTTTCTTCCATACGGTTTAAGGCCGATTTGCTAAAGGGAAATGATAATGGTTGGTCCGTGGCGAAATATGGAACAGCCGATGAAGACAATAATAATGTAGTTGTATTCAGGTTGGGCGAGATATACCTGATTCGTGCGGAGGCGAGAGCCCAGCAAGGCAAAGTAACTGAGGCAAGAGCGGATATTGACTTGCTTCGGGGTCGGGCGAAAGCACCGTTGCTACCGGCCGTTAATCAAAGTCAAATGTTACAGATTATTGAAACGGAAAGAAGGTATGAACTCGCTTTTGAAGGACATCGGTGGTATGATTTGGTTCGTACGGGTCGGGCGAAAGCAGTGATGAGTAGTTTTTCAACTAATTGGAAGGACACGTATGAGGTATGGCCCATACCCCAGCGCGAAATTCAGAACAATCCTTCGTTGGTAGGCAATCAAAATCCGGGTTACTGATGCGCAAAGTATTTTCCATAGCGATTATTCTTGTCATGATTCTCGGAGGTGCCTGTGAGACCGAGCCAATCATTTTTACAGGACCCTACTTTGTTCGGTTTACGGAAACCAGTTTGAGTTTGAAAGAGAGTTTTAGCAAGCCGGTGCTCATTGAAGTGCATCAGGCAGGGGAAGCATTGGAAGAGGATTTGATTATCACTTATAAAGTAAGTGGCAATGCCCGGGCGGGCGTTGATTACGTAATTGAGGGTGAAGTAGGGAGAGTAACCATAAAGAAGGGTGAATATGCGGGCACCATTTCCGTTTCTCTCATCAACAACGCGAACAATATTATCCGAAGTCAGGATTTAATCTTAACCTTAGAATCCTCCTCTTCAAGCGAAAGAAAAATTGGTCAGGGCAAAAGCAATATTGGTAGTTCATTTACACTTACCATTATTGACGACTGCATTTTGGGCGGTACATACATTGGGCAACATAGTTCGGTCGATCAAACGGGCATTACAATAACCAGTTCGGATTGTGAGACCTATACGCTTTCTAACTGGAACATAAACCTCTTCAATACGGATACCCCGATGGATTTACTCTTCATCGATAACGGGGACAACACCCTTACCATTCCCGAACAGGAAGAAGAAAACATTGTTGATGAATTTGCCACTATTGAGGGCACAGGGGTTGTTGACCCGTTGACACGAGTTATCATTATGACCATTACCCTGGTTGATTTTAATGAGCAGCCCCAGATAACCATAACCTATTTACCTGATTGAACATGAAACGTGTAATTAGCTTATCTCTCGCATTGGTTGTTTTATCCGCACTTTCATGCTCTGAGGAAATAGTGCCCACTCCGTATACCTACACCAAAGTATTTACGGGCGAAAATAGCAAAACATGGAAAATAAAATTACTGGAAGAAACCTTTGAAGGAAAAGTGATCGATCGTTTTACACTAAGCTGTGCTGCTGACGACAAGTATACTTTTTATGCTAACAGTGAGCACACCATGGAAGTTTTAACGGGAACCTTAAAGTGCGATTCCACGGAACCAGCCTTGATTACAGATGTATGGACATTTTCAAATGCATCGGCAACGCTTACTATGTTATTGCCTTTTTTTTCGGTCAATTTTACAACGCCCTTAATTGTGCGGGCCGCGGACGATGATGAAATGGAATTAGAGATTTTTTTTGACGAAGAAAATACGGGCAGTTACCGAATTCATTTTGAAGTTATTGATCAAGACTGATTGCTTAAATGAAAGTTAAATTTCTTTTCTTTTTCTGTGCATGGATTGCATCCTTCCAGGCAGCCTATACGCAGGGGGTTCCTCCTCGCGAATGTGCCACCATGGAACAAGATAGTATTAACCGGGCGCTGTATCCGCAACGAGGCACATTAGATGAATTTGAACAAGCTTTACAGTTAAGAATCAGGGATCTTAATGCCCGTAAAGCAGCCGGGTTACGAACGCAAGCCACCGTATTATTTATTCCCATCATCGTGCATGTTGTTCACAATGGAGAGCCTATCGGAAAGGGACTCAACATCAGTCAGGCACAGGTACAATCTCAAATCGAAGTGTTGAATGAGGACTTTCGAAAAAAGCTTGGTACCCCCGGTTACAATACTAATCCGGTAGGGGCTGATATAGAAATTGAGTTCTGTCTGTCACCTGTTGATCAGAACGGGAATGCACTAGCACAGCCGGGCATTCACCGGTACAATGGTAATAAAGCCACCTGGACACGCAATGAAATTGAAAACCAACTCAAGCCAACTACCATCTGGAACCCAAACTTCTTTTATAACATTTGGACGCTGAAGTTTGGTGGCATCGATGCAAATCTTCTTGGCTATGCGCAGTTTCCTGATCAATCGGGTTTGTCTGGGTTAAATCCTGTAGGCGGTCCTGCTTCTACCGATGGTGTGGTTGTTCAGTATACTTCTTTTGGTGATGGATTTCCCATTCAACAACCCCCATACAATCAAGGAAGAACCTTAACTCACGAAACAGGTCACTGGCTGGGCCTGCGACATATCTGGGGCGATGGCGGTTGTACCGCAGATGATTTTGTTGCCGATACACCCTTACAAGGAAGTGAAAGCCGCGGGTGCCCTACCAACAAATTAAGTTGTGATGGAATAAATCTGGCGATGGTTCAAAACTATATGGATTATTCGGACGATGCCTGTATGAATATTTTTACGGAAGGACAGAAGACCCGCATTCAGGCTGTGATGGAAATGAGCCCGCGCAGGAAAACGTTAATTGATGCGAACTTGTGTAGCCCGATAGTAGCCGATGTACCGACTGCCAATTTTACATCTGATAAACAACTCGTGTTAAAAGGAGGCGAAATCAATTTCACTGACCTCTCTACCAATTTTCCTACATCCTGGGCCTGGGTATTTGAAGGAGGCGATCCCGCTACCTCTACAGCCCGCAATCCAAAAGTGAATTATAATATTCCGGGTATTTATACTGTTTCATTAATCGCAACTAATTCATTAGGGCCTTCCGTGATTAAGGAAATTGTGGGGTATGTAACCGTTTCGGAAGAGGGACTTTGCAGCAGTGCAACCAATTTTCTTGCAGGGTATACATCTTCGGTGCTTCCGCTTTCTTC
>JAEUUB010000211.1 GCA_016787745.1 Cyclobacteriaceae bacterium | reverse complement strand
TGGCGACCGACCGGATTATCGGTACCATCCGGATTGGTATTGCGCGCAATGGGTTTTGATTCGCCATATCCTTTTGCCACCAACCGTGTGGGGTCAATCCCTTTTTTGATGAGATAATTTACGGTAGACTCAGCTCTGCGTTGGGAAAGCTCTATGTTATAGGCTTCCGAAGCCACACTATCTGTATGCGACCCCATCTCAATTTTTAGATCAGTGTTATCATTGAGCAGTGTAACCAGTTTATCCAATTCTTTAGCGGCATCGTCACGAATGTAGGATTCATTATAGTCGAAATAGATATTTTCCAAAACGAAAATTTTATTGCGCTCTTTGCGATCCAGCACCAAGATGGTATCCAGTGTAATATTAGTCACCAGTTCTTTGAGAGAGGTTAGCGGCACAGACTTACCAACGGTTGTATAGTTTTGGCGTTTGGTGATAAAGCCATCCGTTTCGCCCAACAGTTCGTAATTTTCGTTCTCGTAAACGCGAAACAAAAACTTGCCATCGTTGCCCGTTACAAAATCCTGCATGACTTCGCCTCGTGTGTCGAGCAACGAAACTTTTGTGTTGGGTAAAATTTCCCGGGTGCTGTCCTTACGAATCATGTAAGTAATGCCTTGAAGGAAGTAGTTAACAACTCGCAGGTTGGGGTCTTCATTAACAAACGTATAAATATCATCATCACCTTTGCCACCTTCGCGGTTGGAAGTAAAAAATCCGCGATCTGCTTTAAAGAGAAAAAGACCGAAATCATCGGCTGGTGAATTTACCGGCTGACCTAAATTGTCGATTACTACTTTTCCGTTAGCACGATTCACCTCAAAAATATCGAGCATACCATACCCGGGATGTCCATCGGAAGAAAAGTACAATTTGCCATTTTCTGAAACATACGGGAACAACTCAGAACCTGCTGTGTTGATGTCGGGTCCCAGGTTTCTAACTTTTCCGAAACGCCCACGCCCATCCATTTGTGCCGAATAGAGATCTAATCCGCCTTGTCCGCCTTTCCGGTTGGAGGAGAAGTAAAGCGTGCGGCCATCCGGGCTCATGGCCGGAGTAGACTCCCACGCATCGGGCTGATTGATATTAATAGGGGTTGGTTCTGACCACTGGCCATTTCGGTAACGTGATAAATACAAATCCACATCCGGAGTTCCTTTGCGTTTGCCACTATTGCCTTTGGCAAAGATCATGGTTTTGCCATCGGGGGTAAAGGTTACGCACCCTTCGTTTATGTTCGATTCGTTTATAAAACCAGGCAGCGCCTTTATGGTATTGACATCCACATTCGCACCATTTGTTTCGGCATGATAAAGATCGGTAAAAGGTGTTCCGGTGGCCTCATAAATGCGAGCGTTACTCCGGGAAGAGGTAAAATACAATTCGTTGTTGGAGTATACAGGCGCGTACTCTGTAAAAGGAGTGTTAATGGTCTCCAGATTTTTGATCTTATAGTAACTTTTTTTCTGGGCCAGTTTGTCAAGATAATTGATCCCATCAAGCTCCTTGCGGGCCCGGTTTTTCATCTCATCATTTTTCGTATCGCTCTCCAGCGTTTCCAAGACACTACGCGCTTCATCATATTTTGCGTTGGCCTGCAACGATTTGGCATAGTATAATTTTATAGTGTCGGCACTGATGCCTTTGCCACCGGCTTTGGCATAGAAAGGTTCAGCTTCTTTTATCCGGTTGGATTGACGGTACGATTCCGCGATGTAATAATTAGCCTTCGCGTTGTTGGGTTCCTTCCGGAGTACCCCTTTATAATAACTGATCACGCTTTCGTACTTCCCGTAGCGAAAGGATTTCATAGCCTTACGCTCCGGGCTACAAGCCAGCATCAGGATCGCCACAAAAATCAAAACAACTCTCACACGCATGATCTTACAAGACTTTAAAGGTACAAAAATCCCGATTGAAACTTCGGGCTTTCTATTATGAGCTTAACGCAGATTTAGGTAAATATTTTACCATCCAGGATTTTTCAACGGGAATAATGCCCCGTTCTTCCCATTCGCCCCGAGTGGCAGCCAATGTATTGATAACCGGGGAGAATGGAGTTAACTCACCAGAGGAGAAACGGACCTTTAGCTCGGTAAGGGGCACCATGACAACGGTGTCATTGCGAAGTACCGGAACTTTACTGCGGTCTAAAAAATCAACTCCCGTGGCAGCCTGAATTTTTCTAAGCACGCCCACCGAACTATCGATGGAGCAGCCGCTGGGATTTTGAAAGTCTTCATCCAGCATCATCACAATAATCTGCTTCCGTGCAATTGAAAACGAAGTTTGCAAGGGTTGTCCGTGTGCACTCCATTGTTCACAAAAGCTAAGCAGCATTTGTTCGGCAATTTTTAATTCCTGATCAGTGAACGCGCGACTCCCCACGTAAATCCACACCCGGCTTTCTTTTCGCAACTTTTCAACAGATAAATACATACGTTTCTATTTTTAAGAACCGATTAAAGAGATTCGGCAATTAATTCAGCCAGATCTTTTACCGATACTTCTGTTTCTTTTTCTTTGTTTTTAACACCATCGGTCATCATCGTCATACAAAACGGACAAGCTACTGCAATGGTTCCTGCGCCCGTGGTCAACGCTTCTTCCGCGCGTTCAACGTTTATATCCCGTGTTCCTTTTTCAGGCTCTTTAAACATTTGCGCCCCACCGGCTCCACAGCACAACCCGGTGGTGCGGCAGCGCTTCATTTCAACCAGGTCAGCATCCAACGCTTGCAACACTTCGCGGGGGGCTTCATAAATTCCATTGGCTCTACCCAGGTAGCAGGAATCGTGGTAGGTAATTTTTTTTCCTTTAAAGGAACCGCCTTCCGAAAGTTTAATTTTTCCTTCGTTGATAAGTTGTTGGAGAAAGGTTGAGTGATGAATCACTTCATAATTCCCTCCCAACTCGGGATATTCATTTTTTAATGTATTGAAGCAATGTGGGCAGGCTGTTACAATTTTTTTTACCTGATAGCCATTTAGTATCTGAATGTTACTCATGGCCTGCATTTGAAACAAAAATTCATTGCCGGCTCTTCGGGCCGGATCACCCGTGCAGCTTTCTTCGGTACCCAATACAGCAAAGTTTGTTCCTACAGCATTTAAAATTTTAACGAACGCTTTTGTTACCCGCTTGGCGCGATCGTCAAAGGAGCCGGCACAGCCCACCCAAAAAAGTATTTCGGGTGACTTGTTCTGAGCAGTAAGTTCGGCAAGTGTGGGGGCGTTCATGCTTATCTTTTTATAACGTTGGCTAAATTATTTTTTACATCATTAATCTTTCGACCAGTTAAACCGATCGGCCGATGAGAATTTCCAGGGAGCAAAACTTGTTTCGATATTTTGAAACATGCTGTTCCACTGAGCCGGAGATCCGGATTCTTCCATCGCCACATATCTTCTTAATTCTAAAATTATTTCTAACGGGTTAATCATAACAGGGCAGGCTTCCACGCAGGCATTGCAACTGGTGCAGGCATTGATCTCCTCTTTGGTGATGTAATCGTTTAACAATGTTTTACCATCGCTCAATCCCGGCCCACCGGCCTG
>JAEUUB010000934.1 GCA_016787745.1 Cyclobacteriaceae bacterium | reverse complement strand
GGAAAGGAGTCGATGGTGCCATTATAGAAAACTTCAGAAAGCTTGCTCAGGGTGGCGGGTTCGCTTACACTGAATATGAAATGAATTGGATTGGCGACTTTAATCCTAAAATGATCCGGGTGGTGGAGCAAATTAATGCCCTTGTGGTAAAACGACATGCCACCTATCGTAAATTGTTTGATGAAACAAAGACCTTTAAACGCATGCCCATTATCAGTTAAGTATGCAGGTAGAAGAAGAGGAAACCCATTCCGGATTTTTGGTTCGCAATCTCTTAAAAGGGTTCGCTTTCTTTTTTGTTATTGTTGTGGCGTTTTATTTTCTGGAAGAATACATCCAGGATAATTTCCAATCGCACATCGGAGAAATCCGCGCCAACCCGGGCATACTGTATGGCACGTACACACTTTCGGAAATTGTATTCGGAATAATTCCCCCCGAGTTGTTTATGATGATCTGGATACTTGATAAGATCGATGTCTCGGGATTTGTTATTAACCTATCCATACTAACGGCAATTTCTTATGGGGCTGGCGTGTTGGGGTATTTTATCGGGAAGAATTTTTCCAAGACAGACTTTTATCAAAACCGCATCCGTGAGAAGTATCTGAAGCAGTACGAAAAGAATTTGAAGAAATTTGGGGGCTACCTTGTGTTTGTTGGAGCCGTAACACCCATTCCTTTTTCGGCTACGTGTATGCTGGCGGGTTCCGTAAACATGCGTTTAAAATATTTTTTGCTGATCTCTATTACCCGAGTATTGCGATTTGTTGTATACGGCTGGTTGATCTGGAGTTTTCCCAGTTGGTTTAGTTAAGCCTTCCGGTTTTTGAAATAATGTCCGGGATTGCTTGTTCACTTCAAAAGAACAGCATCAATTATTCTGACTTTCTTTAAATTCAGTAAACCCTTTTATCATGCCCAGTACACATTCACACGGAGTTGGGCCGCCATTCCAAATACCTTCGCAAGGTATTGCCACTAATTCGGGGCGATTTTTATTAACCCATTCCTTCGCCAGATAATAGGTGTCTACATCGTTTGAAGATGTTTTCACGGACCTGATTTTTCCATGTTTTATCAGAATGTGAAACGTGTCGGTTACATTAAAATCAATAGCAAGGGCTTTCATTAAGTCATCTTTAACGGTAACCGGAAACACCAGAAGGGAATCACTTTTTTTTAAAAACTTCGTGCGGTCCAGGATTTTATAATTCGCGCATTCGGCCCATTTCTGATAGTATAAAATTTCAGGCTGAGAGGTTTCGGCAGAAGCTAATAGTAACTGCAACGAATCTTTATGGAAGGAGTAGAATGCATCAATAAACGCATTGCCAAGCGCAATATCCTGAGCATCGGTGTGGATCTCATTTTTGCAGCCGGCAAGTACTAAAACAAGAATCGGAAGTATATTTTTTACGTTCATGATATCCCTACAAGATTAAAAATTTATGGTAAGGCTGTTGTAAACGTCCGCATGAGGTGTGGTGGGGCCAAACTTCGATCTTCATTCTTTATTATCTTTTTCACTACCCAATTGTTTATGGTAGGCTTCAATCCTGGCATGGGCAGTGCCGTCTACCAATAAAATAACGATCAGCATTGCAATGGTAGTGATACTAATTGCCCGCCAGGTGGGCGTGTTGATAAAAATAATAAGCAAGGCAGCCACAATGATTATCAGAGGAATAATCTTGAAAACGATGGTTTTGTATTCCTTTAAAGTTTTTTCGGCCCGCACAATTTCTGATGCTACAAAAGCCGAAGCATCCTCATTATAAGCTGTTTTAAACTGGTTAATTCTTGATTTGTTGGCGAAAAATAATCCAAGTCCTATGGTCATAAGTAATAAACCTGCTACCAATGTGGGAATGATGTAAGCCCTTGCTATGTCGGTTTTTCCCAGTTGCCAAAACCCTAAGCTTCCGGCCATAAATGCAACTCCAAAAAGTATAAAGAAGGGAGTAGAAAAAAG
>JAEUUB010000928.1 GCA_016787745.1 Cyclobacteriaceae bacterium | reverse complement strand
CATTCGATTCTTCTTTGGAAAGATAAAAGCACTCATTGGCCGCAAAATATTTTACACCATACTTGCCGGCAAATTTTAAGAGAGTTTCATTCACCCGATCCTCCTCACGTGTATCATGCCTATTTAATTCGATATAAAAGTCATTCCCAAATAACTGATGCCACCAGACAAAAACTTCTTCGGCTTGCTTTTCGCCTACGTGCAAAATCAAATACGGAATCTCGCTGTTTAATCCGCCTGTGGTGGCGATTAGTCCTTCTTTGTATTGAGCAATTAACTCTTTGTCTACCCGCGGATAGATTCCATAAAGTCCTTCAATAAACCCAAGGGAACTTAGTTTGGCCAGGTTTTGATATCCTGTTTTATTTTTCGCCAACAACACTTGTTGATAGCGTTTGTCGGGATTGTCTTTGGTAAACTTTAATTTTTTACGCTCCTCAGAAATAAAAAGCTCGCACCCAACGATAGGCTTGATGTTGTGTTTCAATGCCTCGCTTACAAACTTAAAGGCTCCATACATGTTACCAAAATCAGTGAGTGCCACGGCAACCATGCCTTGTTCTTTGGCGCGCGCAATGATTTCGTTTACGTTGGGTACCGCTTGTAATACCGAGAATTGTGAATGTAGGTGAAGATGACAAAAGGGATCATCCGTTAAACCCTCTTTAAGTTCATCAGTTGTATATCCAGACCCTTTCTTCTTTTCACGCTTGCTGCTGTTACCTGCTTCTAACTGTGGGGCTTCATACACAATTTCTTCAACCGGGGTGGCATCTGCAGGAGCAACTACTTTATGGCGGAGTAATTCAAAAAAGGCTTCGGCCGTTGCGGCTACATCGTAGCTGGCATCGTGTGCATCTTCAAAACTCTTTCCAAAAAGTTTTTCATACAATTCGTGGAGGCGCGGCATTTTAAGTTTGCCTCCCAGGCCACCGGGTAATTGGCAAAAATCTATTGAGGCAATGCCCGTGTCTAGTTTTTGGAGCGAGAGAAACGCTTGGGTATCGATACCCTGTCGTATAAATTCGGCTCCAATAATGTTTATGTCAAACTCAATGTTATGCCCCACCAATAGTTTGGTGTGCGTAAGATCTTTGACAAAATGCGTTAGAACTTCGTTTACTTCATGACCTTCAGCCAGAGCTCTTTGTGTGGAAATACCATGTACCTGTTCTGCTTTAAACGGGATATCAAACCCGTTTGGCTTAACAATATAATTGTGTTGTGATAAAAGTTTTCCGTTACGGCCATGTACCTGCCAGGCTATCTGAACCAGGCGTGGCCAGTTTTCCAGATCTGTAAGGGGTGCGGTCTTATTATGCGGAAGCCCCGTGGTTTCCGTGTCGAAAATTAAATACATGCAGTGGTGGTTGCCAGGTAAAGGTACGAGGTAGAACCGACTCACGCATAAAAAACCGGAAGTTTAATACCTTTATAGGAGCTCTAAAATTCAGTTGTTGTTTTAAGCGTTTGTAATCCAAATTGTTAGAGCATTTTCGAGTAGAAATGAATCAGGATAAGTACGATCTGCTGACTCGTATTGGGTTAAAGGAAGTAATGATTGAGAAGAACTATTCAGACCCATTTAATAAAGAGTCATTTGTTACGTACACGTCAAAAGAATATTTGCAATCAGATAGAAAACAGACAGACGAAATTTATCGTATGAGTGAAATCGTATTACTTCACAGAGCTTCCGGCCTGAGAGTGGAGTACGTTACTACAGAAAGTTATTTTGGTGACGAATATTCGTATCGACTGAAAGATATTTTTATAGTTACAAAAAAGGAACAGGTGAGACTACATGTAACCAAAGTTGATTTTGACCACAGTTTTTTTATCACCCAACAAGGGAAGGTTCTTTTTACTGAAGTATCTTTAGACCGGCAGTAGTTTGCCTATCTTTACTTCCGGACTAAGTAATTACATGAATATTAAATACTGGCTTATTATTCGCGATGATTCAAAACGAACTTTCGAAGTGTGCGGGAAGGAAAGTAATGATAATGCCTTTACTAACCGAACGTATGCTATGCAGCGGGCAGGGATGAATGTAACCTGCATGACGCCACCCGTTAGCGGAAAAATGTCCAGCAAAGAAATGATAAAGTTTGATGGGTATGCATTAGAGGTTGGCTTGCAAGAGCGCTTAATGAAGCAGTTTCTGGAGATAACGATGCGAAACTCGCAGGCTGAATGGGAGTAACTCAAGATGGAAGCCACATACTTCGAATTTGATTCATTCCGTAAATTTGATGTAACCTGTTGACTATCAAAATCATAATTCAATTAATCTGAGTAAGAATCGTGTTTGAAAACAAAACATATAAGAAACTTATTTGTTAATTATCTTGGTTTCAATCAAGTTTTTTTAACCTCAATTTAGAACACTTTAAAATTTAACAACCGATTGTTTGGTATGGCTCTGAGAACTATTTTTGATTACTACATCCATTGATCAACCTAGATAAATATTATGAAATGGTTTCTTGACCTGTTTTCAAGTTCACTTGGCAGAAAAGTGTTAATGGCCCTGACTGGGCTCTTTTTAATTCTTTTTCTGGTCGTGCATTTAATTGGCAATCTTCAACTCCTAAAGGAAGATGGAGGCGCTGCCTTTAACACCTATGCGGAGTTCATGGGTACAAATCCGTTGATCCAGCTTATTTCAAAGGGAAACTTCGCATTTATCTTACTTCACATTATTTGGGGTATTATGCTCACTATTCGGAACAGGAAAGCCCGTGGAACGGTTGGATACGCGCAACCCAATAAAAATTCTATTTGGGCTTCCCGAAATATGGGTTTGTTAGGCACAATCATTTTCATCTTTTTGGTTTTGCACATTCGCCACTTTTATGCCGAGGCTCATTTTGGAAATCTGCCAACACAGATGTACGAGGGCAAGGAGGCTAAAGATTTGTATGGCCAGGTTGTCTTTTGGTTTGACAAAGGATGGTACGTAACT
>JAEUUB010000916.1 GCA_016787745.1 Cyclobacteriaceae bacterium | reverse complement strand
TGATTAACCGCCCGATCAGTTTTATCCGGATTTGGAATGTACAGTACCTTAAAAGGGAACAAATAAAAAGAGGAACCCTTTTCGAAGAGTTCCTGTATTAATTTTTCTTTTGAAAGCCTTTCCGCTTTTGTGAAGGTGAACGACCTCACCCCCGACCCCTCTCCAAAGGAGAGGGGTGACTCTCCATCTGAATTTGTAGGTTCCATTTGACGGTTCGATTTATACTGACTTTCAACCTTCCTTTAGAGCTAGTGCGAAGGAAGAAAATGGAATTCATTTATCTGGTCTTCGGAGTTCCCTCGTCAGAAACAGTAAGCTTTTTACGGCCATTTCTTCTGCGATTAGCAAGCACCCTACGACCATTGGCTGTGGCCATGCGTTCGCGAAAACCATGTTTGTTTGTTCTTTTCTTGCGGGATGGTTGGAATGTGCGTTTCATGTGTTAATAATTTATTCTTCAGCAGTCACATGGAATTTTGAATGCCCATGTGTTAAAAATCTAAAGGGGTGCAAAAATGCTTAGGATAATCGATAATTACAACAATGACTTCGGAATTTTGCCAAGAAACTCATTATTTATAATAAAAAGGCTGATTGACTTCACGCCCCCCCGGCCCCTCTCCTATGGAGAGGGGGTGGAGCAACTTTATAGGTTACACTCTAACTCTAATACGGTTTATGTATTACTGAACCTTAAAAATAACGTCATCTAACGTTGGATTAACCTCCAGACTGGAAACCTGAAAATTGAAATTCATTGGGCCCTGGCTCACGGTGACAGAATGTGGGAACTTAATTCCACTTACTTCCTTGTAATCCTGGTAACGGGTTGGCACAGCCAGATCACCCTGCGGAGTTTTTACTATTTCGATCGTCTGAATTTTTAACCCACTTTCGCGATCAAAATAATTTGTCACCTTTTCACCGGCCGGAAACTCGTAGTCAACCACATAGGCTTCTTTCCCGTCAACCATTTCTATGGCTTTAAGGGTTGTTTTAACTTTAGCCGATGCAAGCATAGCTTCCGGAACGAGATAGGCTTCAAACAAACTCTTTTCTTTAGCGGCCGGGTCAACAGGGGCTTTCTGGCCCATCTGAATTTCAGCTACTTCTTTACCATCCGTAACGCTCTTTTGCATAACATTACCCTGAACAGAAACCTCTGTTACACTTTTCCCGGGAGCTTTTTTGGAGACAGTCATTGTTAATTCTGTTCCCTGAATGGTGGCCTTCATAACCGTTTTAACACTTTTTAACTCCTGCACTTTTTGGGTACCCCCAATTGCACCAATGTAATTCGAAATTACCTTTTCGGCAGTCAGGCCCGCGGGTAATGCCGATGCCTTGCCAGGCACATAGCTCTCACCATATATATCAAAGTGTTTTACTTCTCCGAATTTGGCAAGTTTATCGGCAATGTCACTTCCTTTTCCTACCACAATGATGTGCGCATTATCAGGACGGATATATTTTTTTGCTGTTGCCTGAACATCTGCCAGCGTAATGGCATCTACATACTTAAGATAGTTGTTATAATAATCCTTTGGCAGATTATATTTTGCGGTATTGAGTGCAAAGCCGGCTATGGTTTGCGGATTTTCAAGAGACCTGCCGAATGATCCGGAGATTTCAGCTTTTGCCGCTACTAATTCTTTTTCTTCCACCGGGGCATTCACCATGCGTTTGAGTTCTGATAGAAATTCATAAACCGAACTGTCGGTTACTTCATTGCGAACGCTGGCCGATGCATTAAAATTACCAACCAGATTGTCGGGATTAAGCCGCGAACCTGCACCATAGGTATAGCCATGCTTTTCGCGAAGGTTTTGCATAAGCCGGGCAGAAAATCCACCTCCTAAAATCTGATTGGTCACCCTTGCCTTAATCGCATCCTGGGTTCCGGGTTTTAAGTCAACCGGGTAAGCTATGTTAATGACTGACTGAACCGAGTTAGGTCTGTCTACCAAAGCCACATAGGTTTTAGCCGGTTCTTTGGGTTGGGTATAGG
>JAEUUB010000915.1 GCA_016787745.1 Cyclobacteriaceae bacterium | reverse complement strand
AAAAATGATGATCACAAAGGTTACCATAAATCCAGATGTTTAGGTCAATGGTAAATATACTTGAAAAAAAGTATCTCCTTTAGTAAATTTATTTATGACTTTATTTCAGGATAAACGGTAATAATTCTTGATAGCGTGAATCTCTATTTACAAATGAAAAATCCCCTCATTCAATAAATTTAACGCTTTATCTTTTTGGCTGCTGTCAACAAGAATTGAAATATTGTTATAGCTACCTCCATAGGAAACCATACGAATTGGTACTTTCTTTAAAGCCTCAAAAACTTCTCTCAGCACACCTTCTTTTTCTGAGAGCAAATTGCCCACAATACAAATAATGCTTTGATTCTCGTCAACCTCTATCGTTCCAAAACTGGTTAACTCTTCTAATATAGGTTTCAGATTTTTATTGTCATCAATTGTTAAAGAGACCGCTACTTCTGATGTGGAAATCATATCAATGGAGGTTCTATAGCGTTCAAACACTTCAAATACTTTGCGTAAGAAGCCGTGCGCTAATAACATTCGCGAAGACTTTATTTTGATGGCTGTAATCCCATCCTTAGCTGCCACGGCTTTGAATTCGCCACGGCTGCCTTTATTACTGATAATGGTGCCCGGTGCTTTTTCGTCCATCGTGTTCTTTAATCGAACCGGAACACCGTATTTCTGGGCCGGCACAATGGTGGATGGATGTAAAATTTTTGCTCCGAAATACGCCAGTTCAGAGGCTTCATCAAACGTAAGTTCAGCAATGGGCACAGTCTTCTTTACAATGCGCGGATCATTGTTGTGCATGCCATCAATGTCGGTCCAAATCTGAATTTCTTCGGCCCGGATTGCCGCACCCATGAGGGAAGCTGTATAATCACTACCGCCTCGCTTTAAATTGTCAATTTCGTTTTTATGATTTCGACAGATGTATCCTTGAGTAACCAGGATATCCACATGACTCATCGTACCCAAAATCGGCTTCAATCGCTCACTTATTTTTTCCAATTCAGGCTCCTGATTCTCATCAATCGACATGAAATGCAAGGCGGGCAATAGCCGGGAAGAAACCTTTATTTCCTGGAGATGATGATAGAATAATTCAGTTGAAATTAGTTCGCCCTGGGCTAACAGTTCGCGGTAACTTCGGTCATCAAATTTACCAGCCGATAATAATCGGAAGAGACTAAAGTAACGACTGACAATCTCCTGCCCGATAGCCTGGTAAGATTCGCTTCCATATAATTCTTTAATGAATTGCTCGTAATGCTTTTCTAATGTGGAAATCTCCTGCTCGGCAGCGGTGTGCTGCTGGGCCAGTAAATGATCACCAATGCGTACGAGCGTATTGGTAGTTCCACTTAATGCTGAGAGGACGACAATTTTTTTACCTGGCATTTCCCTAACCAGAGTTGCAATCTTCTTCATTCTTTCAGGCTTGCCTACTGAGGTGCCGCCAAACTTTACAACGAGCATGTAATTGATAATTTAAAAGGGATGTAAAGATAGTTTCGATTGAGTAAAATCAGTATGAAAAAAAGGAAAGAAAAAAAAGACCCTTCGGATAGCCATCCGAAGGGTCGTTAGTAGTTAAAAAATTCCGGGGGTTATTTCACCTCCTCGTACTCTACATCGGTTGCATTGCCATTGTTACCAGTTGCTCCGGCACTCGCATTGGTCGATTGGTTTGGTTCTCCACCAGGTGTTGGTCCGGCTTGCGATCCTCCGGCATACATTTCCTGCGAAGCTACCTGCCATGCTGCATTGAGTGTATTCATAGCGGTTTCAATAGCCGCTACGTCCTGACTCTTGTGCGCTTCTTTCAATTTATCCAGAGCCTGAGTAATGGCGGTCTTGTTTCCTTCTGAAAGTTTCTCGCCAAATTCCTTCAGTTGTTTCTCGGTTTGGAAAATCAGCGAATCAGCCTGATTAATTTTTTCTACGCGCTCCTTTTCCTTTCTGTCGGTTTCGGCATTCGCTTCTGCCTCGCTCTTCATCTTTTTGATTTCATCCTCGGTTAAGCCGCTGGAAGCTTCAATGCGAATCTTCTGTTCTTTTCCAGTGCCTTTATCTTTTGCCGATACATGAAGGATTCCGTTGGCATCAATATCAAAGACTACCTCTACCTGAGGTACTCCGCGTGGGGCAGGTGGAATTCCATCGAGGTGGAACCGGCCTATGGTACGGTTGTCACGTGCCATCGGGCGTTCTCCTTGCAACACATGTATCTCTACAGAAGGCTGATTATCCGATGCCGTTGAAAATATCTCAGACTTCTTGGAAGGAATGGTTGTGTTAGACTCAATTAATTTGGTAAACACACCGCCCATCGTTTCAATACCCAGCGAAAGGGGGGTTACATCCAACAGGAGCACATCTTTCACCTCGCCCGTCAACACACCGCCCTGAATCGCAGCGCCCACGGCAACCACTTCATCAGGGTTTACACCCTTCGATGGTTTCTTGCCAAAGAACTTTTCTACCTCATCCTGAATTCTTGGAATCCTTGTAGAGCCACCCACCAAGATCACTTCGTCAATTTGACTTACCGAATAGCCTGAATCAGAGATTGCTTTGCGGCATGGTTCAAGGGTTCTGCGAATCAAATCATCGCACAATTGTTCAAACTTAGCACGCGAAAGTTTTTTCACTAAGTGTTCGGGCACACCGTCTACCGAAGTGATATAGGGCAAATTGATTTCTGTTTCTGTGGAACTGGATAGTTCTATTTTTGCTTTTTCAGCAGCTTCCTTTAAGCGTTGCAAGGCCATAGGGTCTTTGCGTAAGTCGATATTTTTATCAGACTTAAATTCATCCGCCAGCCAGTTCATGATGCGCATATCAAAGTCATCGCCCCCCAGGTGAACATCTCCATTGGTTGACTTAACTTCAAATACGCCATCTCCTAATTCAAGAATCGAAATATCGAAGGTACCACCGCCCAGGTCGTACACCGCAATTTTCATATCCTTGTTTTTCTTATCCATTCCATAGGCCAATGCGGCAGCGGTAGGCTCGTTGATAATTCTTTTCACATCCAACCCGGCTATTTGTCCGGCTTCCTTCGTTGCCTGGCGTTCAGCATCGTTAAAATAAGCAGGTACGGTTATTACGGCTTCGGTAATGGTAGTCCCTAAATAATCTTCAGCGGTACTCTTCATTTTTTGAAGAATCATGGCAGAGATTTCCTGTGGGGTGTATAAACGATCCCCAATACGTACCCGCACAGTATCGTTGTTGCCGCTTTCTACTGCGTACGATACAATTTTCTTTTCCTCGCCCACATCGGCAAATTTCTTACCCATGAAACGCTTGATAGACGATACGGTATTTTTTGGATTGGTAATGGCCTGACGTTTGGCAGGATCACCCACCTTGCGCTCACCTTTTCCATTATCTAAAAATCCTATGATGGAAGGTGTAGTTCTACGCCCTTCGCTATTGGCAATCACCACAGGTTCATTGCCTTCCATTACGGCAACACACGAGTTGGTGGTTCCTAAGTCTATTCCAATAATTTTTCCCATGATATGATCAGTTTTTGATTACAGTTTTTAATTCGACACAAAC
>JAEUUB010000877.1 GCA_016787745.1 Cyclobacteriaceae bacterium | reverse complement strand
TAAACACAAGGGGAATTAAACAGGCCAATAAATGTATGATGATGGCTGCCATTGCATACAACATCAAAAAGATGATGAAGTTTAAAACTAACAGGCCGATGGCAGCGATGGCATGGATGTCAAAAGAGGCTGATCAATTTTGCAATTTTATATTTTTTCATTTCTATTCCAATAATATGCTTACCCTCCGAATTGAAAAGTAAATTTTCAGTCTGCTGACGATCTTATCCACAGAGTTATTCACAATTATAAATTGTAGTTCGAATTTTCTAAGAAATCCTCTTCAAGAGGATGTTGTGCAACAGCTACAACGTGTTTATGCCACTTTGGGGTCTATCGTTAATCATAAATTCATTTCTTAAGTTAAATTTGTCACGGTGGACGCTTCGGACTGGTCGTGTTTGTCATGCTGCGCATTTAACAAACACTCCTACACCCAAAGCGTCATAAACACAAACGTTGTAGGCAAGGCGCAAATAAATTTTAGACCATGAAAACTATTATATCACTATTACTCCTAATCACATTTAGCTCATGTGCGACTTATATTAATTATCAAGTTTCGACATTAAAGGACCCTTCATTGGACGCGATAAAAATGGATTCTCCAAAGTACGCTTTAAGAAAGGATTCGCTTCAAAAAGACAAATTATTAGAGCTTAATCTATTCAAAATAATTAAAACAGAATTGGACAATAAGGGATGGACAGAAACTGATATCAAAAATGCAGACTATATTTTTGAACTCAAGTTTGACATGGAATCAGGACGAGTAACAGGCTCGCAAACCATCCTAGTCTACGACCCAAAGGCAGGTAAAAATGTACCTCAACAGAGAGCCTATACATCTACAGTTTATAAGAGAAATGTAATAATCAACTTATTTGATAAACAGAGTGACGCTCAAATATGGAGTGCAGATTGCATAAGCGAAGGTTCAACTAACAACGTCTATTTACCATCTACTTATATGTTACCTTTTGCTATTTCAGTGTTACCCGAACAAGGAAATTGGACAAAAAAGGCACTAGTTAAAAAATGACATTAATATAAAAATGAATTTACCCAAAATGAAAAAGAAAACGCTATTCGAGATATGGTGTTTCATCTTACTAATAGTCATTATATTCCTTTTAGCCAACCAATGGTATAAGTTTATCCCCATCATCTATCTAGATAGTTATATTTTCATATTATTGATTTTAGCAATTGGCATTTCTCTCCTTCCATTTGTAGAAAAAATTAAGATTGGAAACTTTCTTGAATTAGAACGAATAAAAGAAGAAATCGTAGAAATCAAATTGACTCAATATCTTGGTGAAGTTATCAAGAACGGTAATAGTATTGGGGACATTTACTACTATGACGCGGACGGAAAACACATACTTCCTGACCCAGAAACAGCTACATTTTTAAGAACTAGCAAAGGAGAAGTGAACGTTACACCTGAGATATTAGATAAAATGAAGAGTTCCTACAAAATAGATAGCGTAAAGACTTCAAGAAAAGTAAAATGGGGCGGACATCAATTCGTTATCCTTAATGATAAGAAATACCATGTTAGTAGTATGGGTTATTTTAATGATTGGGGTATGACTGATTCTGACATTACAGAGATTCCAAGTTTATCTTCGGACCAATTGAAATTATTTCCGACAGGCAAATAATGGACGAAGAAAAACAACTACGACATTAAATTTTGTCCAAGCGCCCAGCCTACAACAAAATGTTTCTGCAATGGTGCCGTGACGGGTTAATTTAAAGTTTTATCTTCGTTCAACGTTTACGTTTCGTGGGACAGGACGCGGCTTCGAAAAGGCACCACTGCAGAAACACAAACGTTGGCGGTCATTTTTATGGGACAAATTGATTTACAGAAAAGCATACGAACGAGAAAGTTAAACTTCAATGACAGTTCATGCTGGCGTTGGACAGAGCGCGGACTTTTTTACCTAGTCGCAGCGACATTCATTTACTTCTCAGCAAAGGACACTTGGAACGGCTTGACAACTGACAATTTACCAATCAGCAGAATAATTTTCGACCTCCTAATTGTCTCAATTGGGGTTTGGTTAATTTACAGTGTAGTTCACTTGGACAAACTGACTGTGATTAAGGGGAAAGACAAGGAAACGAATAAAAATTTGATGTACGACTTGCTGACAGGAATGTTTACCGACACCAAATTCTTCTTCATTGACGACCAATTATTCGGGACCCGACAATGGACAATGAAAAAGCCAGGTAAAGAGATTACTCTAATCTTTAACGAATCGGACATTCTTATTAACATAACACACAAAGTGCGCTTCGGTGACATGGACTCACCATTTCACGTGCTGACAAACCAAGCGGACATAAAAGAAATAAAGAAAAGAGTGGAGAAATAAAAACGCCCGCCAACACTGTGCATAATCAATGGCGGGGTTCAGTGTAAATTCGTAGTTTTAGTTTTCAAACAACGTTCGGTGTCGTGGGACAGTGACGTGTAGGTCGGGCTTGACATTTCGCTTCGCTCCATTTTCAAGCCCTCCTATTCCCGCCACTGCTTATGCACTCACGTTATGCTCAATGCCGCGCGGACAAAGTGGGCACCCGCACATTGGCACATTTGCTTGCCGCTCAAATCCAACCTCACATCCAAAGCAAGCAAAAGAGCCAATTTTTCTGCCCGCTACAGACCAAGGTATAACTGACCTGTAAAATTTTAAAAGTTTAGTGATTAAATTTGAAGGATGACAATATTTTCCGGACAATGAATATCACAGAAGCAGTCAAAACCATCGTTGAAAATATTGCAGCCGACAATGATGGCAAGCATTGGGATTTCATTGTGTCAGGTTATGCGGGTAAACAAATGGTGGCCTATCAAAGTATGAGAGAGGACCTATCAATTTGCATTGATGCTGCAAACAAACTTCAAACAGCGAAATTAGATGGGACAATAACGACTTCTTTATTTTATACAATCATTATTTTATATGGAAAGTGTTTCGCAGATGCGACTAAAGCTAAATATCCAAAACTTGAGATCAAAGATTGTTTTAAAGCAACTGACAGCAGACTATTAGATACGCACAAGATTCTAATTGACGCTAGAAACACTTTGGTTGCCCACAGAGGAGACAGCGTGAATGACGTTGGAGTTGCTTACCTAAAAATTCAAACAGAAAATGGATCACGACAATTCAGAGTAAGGCAGAGACGACAAAGAAAACCTAATAATCAAGACTTAATTAAGTATATTGAATTATTTAAGCATTTGATTAATGTTGTTGAAATAAAATTTGAGAAAGCAGGAATCAAAGTTTGGGGACACATGACAAAAGACTTTACTCCGAAGCAGTTTGCGCAGCTCAGATTTGCTGGTCCTGACAAGCCGACTTTGATTAAAGACTAAATTTCCTCACGCTGGATACAAAAGAACTAAAGACAATAGATGAAATACATAATATTTCTTTCATTTTTTGCGATCTCATTTATAGTTTCAGTATTTGCATTAAGTAATATTCTATTACCAATTTTCTATACCCTTCCACGAATACGACAAGAAAAGAAGAAAAATAATTTAATTAAGAAAGTCCCAATTCTAATGCTGATTTGGGCACCTGCATCTTGGACTATTATCCTTGGTTTTGCACTATATTACTCACTAAAGTATATTCCAAATCACAAAATTGAAATATACATAGGAATCGCTGTTAGTTTTTTTAGTTTATTAAGTCAAATTGGTAAAAAGAAAACCGACATGGAAATTGATTTCAGTAGAACTTATAAGGAGTATTTGAAAGATACGGATCAAACCTTTCGAGAAAAAGACCAATTATCAATCGATGAATATAAAGAACGTTTAACAAGAATAACAACGGAATCCGTTTCGAAAGTTGGCTTCCCAATAAAGGATTTTGCAGCAAGGCTCAATGCAGAACTTGGTATGGATATTCAGGCAGCAATAGAATACGCAACACAAATAAGTAAAGACCTATACGAATCGAAAATAAGAATTTTAAAGAATAACTTCTCGAATACCTTAAGCTTAAACTTTTCAGAAAAGCATAGAGAGATTATAAACCGTGAGATCGACAGTGTTGGTAAAAATAAAATAAGTCTTGATGAGTTTGCTGAAACACTCATGACAGTTAAACAACTAGAATCCGAGGACTGGTTGACTAAAGCACAAAAGCATTTAAGAAATCAAGAAAAAGAAGATGCGCTCCAATGTCTTGATACTTCAATACAATTTCATCCAGGTAATTTAGATGCTTTGGATGATCGAGGAAATCTACTTCAAGAGTTAGGTTTTCATAAGGATGCTATCAAGGATTTTACAAAAATCATTGAGGTTAATCCAAACGACTTTAGTATAATTTATTTAAGAGGTTGCTCACTTCTTAGTCTTTGCGAATTTAATAGAGCGTCTGACGACATCAACAAAGCAATTCAGTTATCCCGCGACAATGCAGCGGAAAAGCAGATTCAAATTGCAAAGGAAAAGGGCTTTGACTCATTAGAGTCAATGTACCAACAATCTTTATACTGGATTGACAAAATGAAAGGTTCACCAGAAGGAATCCTGCAGGAGTTGAGACGGAGGAACTCGAAGGAAAGGGGAAATTAAACTACAAAGTGGAAACATAACGAATAAGATTATGGATATAAATGTATTGAGTCTTTGGGTTGGAATTCTTGGATCTGTAGTGACAATAGGTTCTTTAGGTTATGCTATATACTCTACCCGACAATTTTCTAAAGGGGTGAGGATTGGTCCATTACAGAGTATCCGAAACTTAATTGATAGAATGGAGGAAGAGAAAAAGAAACACCATGGAGATTCTCCACAATGGCAGACCATGCATCATACGCAAGGTGACTTAGATGCACTATTCAAAAATCTTCAAAGTATGTTCAATATTCCGGACAAAGACGCACCTTGACCGAATGAATTCGAGATGACGAATGGACGGGCTTCGAAAACCACACCAATGCCAGAGCCGCGCATGCCGACACACAAACCAAAGCACTGGCATCCGTGTGGTTCAGTACGGTGTAAGCGCGGCACTGAGCATAACAAAGTGCATGTGCCATAGTGCTAGTTTAGTGTTGCATTGTAGTTTTAGTTTCATAATTTCGTTCTGTGTCGTGGGACAGAACGCAGCAGGTCGCTAAAGCCATTCGTTCCTCATTAGGCTTTAGCTCCTATGCCGCACTACGTCACATGCACCAACGTTGTGCACAAGGCGTTAAAAAAATTCGGCTTCGGGACAACTGAACGACTTGACGAATAAGACTCAGATGATGAAAATACTAAAGGACTATTTCGACACTGAACTGTTAAGTTGGCT
>JAEUUB010000833.1 GCA_016787745.1 Cyclobacteriaceae bacterium | reverse complement strand
CGATTACGTTTTTGAGGACGAAGCGGTGAAAGCAAAGCAGCCCAGTGAGACGTTTTTGACCCGGTACATGAAGGCCCGCGAGTCGAGCCGGGTTACGGGGCCGTTTCCGTATACACCTAAATTCAGCTACGAAAATGTTGTTACAAATTTTGTCATAGATCCATTGCGTGGCTTTAGCATGAAGATAGAAACGCAGATGAATGATATGCTGGAGAATTACAGAATTCTGGGGGGATTGCAAACGGCTTTCGATTTCAAAAGCGGGGATGTGTATCTTGAATTTCAATATTTACCTAACCGCGTTGATCTTAGCGCCCGGTTTGACCGAAGAGTTATATTTTGGGAGACGCCCCAGGAAAATATAAGCCAGATAGAAGAGCAAAAGTATTCATTTCAAAAAATAGAAGTAGGCGCTTCCTTGCCTATCTCGGTGCGCACACGGGTAACTGTTAAACCCTTTCTTGGATTTACTCAGTATTTAGATCGAGGTCTTGAGCAACCACAAATTGTGCCTGTATTTCAACCCACGGAATATCAATTTTACGGAGGATCTAAGGCGGAAGTAGTTTATGATAATTCGATTACAACCGGTATGAACCTGATTGAAGGAACCCGCGCGAAGTTCGGGATGGTTTATTATGGTGCGCTGGGAGATAATCAAAAAAGTTTTGCGCAAGTTTCATTGGATGTAAGACATTATCAGAAGATATATCGGGAAATTGTGTTTGCCGTGCGTGGCTTTGCCGGTACGTTCTTCGGAAACTCACCCAAGTATTATATGCTTGGAGGTATGGATAATTGGTTTGCTAACCGAATCAATTATGAGGGCTTGGAAAATCCTTTGACAAGTACAATCGGTACGTATAACGATAACCTTCTCTTTTCTGAATTCACAACCAGTTTACGCGGCTTTGATTATGCCACTTTGTATGGACAGAGTGTTGCGGTATTAAATGCTGAATTTCGGGTTCCGTTGGTAAGGGCTCTTTCGAATGGGCCTATTGCCTCAAACTTCTTCCGTAACCTTCAATTTACCGCGTTTTACGATGTGGGAACCAGTTGGACGGGAGCCCCTCCTTTTGATTCTAAAAATAGTGTGCGCAAACGTGTCGTGCCGGAGAATACTTCAGGAAGCCCATTCATTATTGAATTAAATGATTATTTAAACCCGTGGTTGTATAGTTATGGTTTTGGATTACGCACTATGATGCTTGGGTATTATATGAAATTTGATCTTGCCTGGCCAGTTGAGAATTATAAGGTGAGAGATCCAAGAATTTATGTAACCCTTGGTTTTGATTTTTAATACACGCCTGGTTTCCGTAAAAATGGATAACTTCGCTAGGATTTTTCAATCACCCATTATTTTTGCATGATTAAATCAATGACTGGTTTCGGTCAGAGCGTTTCAAGTTCTGGTGAAGCCACAATATCTGTTGAAGTTAAAAGTCTGAACTCAAAATTTTTTGATTTGAACTTACGACTACCTAAAAAATACTCAGAAAAGGAACTGGAACTCAGAAATTTATTAGCCGAGAAATTGGAACGCGGGAAAGTTTCACTCAGCATTGATTACCAGGCTGAGCTGAAGCAGGAAGTAAGGCAACAGTACAACGAGGTTTTGTTTGAGTCGTATTACAACGAATTAAAAAAATTGGCTGATCGGGTTAATGGTAGCTATGATTCGTTATTTCAGATGGCACTTTCCTCCCCCGATGTTGTTCAGTCAAATGGCAAGGAAGAACTGGATCCTGCGGAATGGGAGCGTGTGTTGGCTTTGTTAACCCAAGCCATAAATAAGTGCGATCACTTTCGGGCTGAAGAGGGAAAATCGTTGGAGGGGAAACTGGCCGGTTACATCGAAAACATTAAGCAGGGGTTGAAGGAAATTGAAGCAATGGATCCGAAACGGATTGAAAAAATCCGAAGTCGTATAAAAGGAAACATTGCAGAGTTTTTTGGAAACGAAGGATTTGACGCTAACCGATTGGAACAAGAAATAATTTTTTATATTGAAAAACTGGATATTCATGAAGAGCGTGTGCGGCTGATAACTCACTTGGATTTTTTCTTAAAAATTATGGCCGAAAAACAATCAAATGGGAAAAAACTTGGATTTATTTCGCAGGAAATCGGCCGTGAAATTAACACCATTGGAAGCAAAGCCAACGATGCGGGGATGCAAAAACATGTGGTAATGATGAAAGAGGAACTCGAGAAGATAAAAGAGCAACTGAATAATGTTTTGTGAAGCAAATTGCCCAAACAACTTTGTGAAGTTATAGATAATTTCTTTTAATTTTTGAAAATACTTAAACCTACCAACTATGAAAAACTATTTGAAAATCTTAATTCTTTGTATGGCTTCGGGCCTACTTCTTCCTTCGTGCCAAAAGCCGGCACAGGAAGATTCTGCCGTTGTCGTGGAAGCAAATGCATTAACGAGCGAGGAAAAAGCTGCAGGATGGGAGCTTCTTTTTAATGGAACTTCGTTAGACGGATGGAAACGTTACAACCATGATACCATTGGCCCACTTTGGAGTGTAAAAGATGGAATGATTGTTTGTGATGGTACTGGTTTGGGTGAGGGTTCCGGTGCGATGGGTGGCTCACTTACCACTACCCGTTCTTTTGGAAATTTTGAATTAAGTGTGGATTGGAAAATTTCGCCAGGGGGTAACAGCGGTATTCTTTATCATGTAATTGAAAGCCCCGAATATGAACATGATTATGAGACGGGCCCCGAATATCAGGTTATGGATGACGGTGGTTGGACAGGAGATAAACTTCGGCCAGCGCAGCAAGCGGGCTCCAATTACGATATGTTTGAGGCTCCCGCTACAAAAAAATTAATGCCTGTGGGGGAATGGAATAATTCCAGGATTATTTATAACAATGGCCATGTAGAGCATTGGCTTAATGGCGAAAAGGTAGTTGAGTTTGAAGAAGGAAGCGAAGAGTATACCAAGCGTTATCAAAGCAGCAAATGGGTGGATTATCCAAGTTGGAATAAATCTAAAGAGGGAGCCATCTCCCTTCAGGATCATGGCGCGCCTGTTTATTACCGTTCGGTTAAAATAAAATCGCTTTAACTGTGGAATTCAATTCTTGATTTTTTAAGACCGGCTAACCCCGGTCTTTTTTATTTCTTGATTGCCTCCAGCAACAATTTCACAAAGTTGTCTAACGAACTATTGTCAATCCAACGCACAACCGCCACCAGATCATTCTCTTTATCTACATAAATTACATTGGTGCCATTGCCAATGTGTGTAAAGGCAGTGGCCGGGGCACTGGGTAAATATTTTTTATCAGTATTGAGAAAGTAATTCATA
>JAEUUB010000830.1 GCA_016787745.1 Cyclobacteriaceae bacterium | reverse complement strand
CATAGAATAATCAAGCCTCGAAATTACGACAAATGATCAAATCGAGATGCCTGATTGGTTCCCTTCGTGTGATAAATACGTAGAAACATTTTGAGGCGTTATGATTTCTAATGGGAAGAGATGGAGTGGGGGTGGATCTTTCTTAAAGATCAAATGATTTGCCAGCGTTTGGATTCCCAGTTTTGCCTGGCGCATTGGATTTTGGTTTATAAGAAAATCCAGGGTGCCATTTTGCAGACAAGCCAGATTTTCTTTTATCAAGTCATAACCAATGATACGAATGTAAGGAACGGATTGTTTAATAAAGGATGCTACGGAATACCCCTTGGATGTGCTGATAAATACACCGGCCAGATTTTGCAAGGCTATAACTTCCTTTAATTGAGAAATGAAAGAGTTGCTTTTGGGAGCGTCCAGGACAAAACTTTTCACGTCATGTTTTTGCGGTTTATTGTACTGGTTCAAATACTCTTTGAATCCACGTTCTTTTTCCTGAAGGTGCACAGAGTTTTCCAAATCTTCTTCGATATGCAAAATGGCAAAGGTCCGGGAAGCCGTTAATCCGTAAGAGATTAATTCAGCTGCCAGTCGTCCACTTTGAAAAAGATCCTGCCCGATAAAGCTGAGTGCTCCCACTTCTTGTAGTTGGGTGTTTATGAGAATGAAGGGGATATGCTTTTCCGATAGTTTTTTAAAGAATGGTTTAGAGGCATAAAAAAATAGGGGCGCCACCAAGACTCCATCAGGTTTTGAGTGAAATAGTTTTAAGGAAGATTCCAGATAAGATTCTTTACGGTGCATATTAAAGAAATAAGGTTCAACCGAGAAGTGGATTCCAAATTGAGCCAACTGCATTTCACCAAGTTTGATTCCATCGTACGATTGTCTCCAATAATCGTCATACGTATGGTCAGGAATTAAAGCTGCAATCCTGTAGGTTTTATTCTTTCCTAATGTTCTGGCTATCAGATTGGGCTTATAATTTAGCTTTGCTAAAACCTGCTGTACTTTTTTTGCTGCTGTTGCCGAAACTTTGCCACGGTTGTGTATTACTCGATCTACTGTACCCTCGGAAACCCCGGCTTTTAATGCAATATCCCTTATCCGAATGCTTTTTTGAATCATATGGGGGCAGGAAAGCATTTACTTTCCAAGCCATGCTTCTAAAATATAAAAAGTTTCTGTGTGCGCACACATTTAGATGTGTGTGCGACCACAGGGTTGGCAGTTACTAATGGTTGTTAGGACCATAACACCCGACTACAAACCCAAAAATTTTCATTTAGAAAACGATTGCGGAATCGATTGCAAAACTATTTATTTACTTTAAAGCGGTAAAAATGGAGATTAGTTATATTTTGTTCAGAATTTGAATTGTACTACAAGATTTTGTGAACACTTTCTTGAACCAATTATAATTTTTTACCCTAACAATTAACCCAATTAAACAGCTATGGAAAAACTCTACAAAGAAAACTGTCAGATGCTTTTACGACACTCTGCACTTCCGGCATTCAAACCGGAAGAGAAAACAATCCTCTTTACGAATCGATTGATCCCTAACTAACCAATGAATTCTTTTGTATGAAAATTAGCTTAAAATTATTCTCGCTACTCGTTGTGTATCTGCTGGCAAGCAGTTGCAACGATGATGAAGATGTATCTTCCCCCCCCGCATCGACTATTCAGGTTAATGCTACCTCTGGATTGGTGGGCGATACTGAATTTACCTTTACCATTTCCGCAGCCGATGCATCGGCCATTAGCATTCTTCCGAAAGGACAAGAAAAGACAGGCAAGGCCGGAATTTTGGTTAGCAAGGCTCAGTTTGCCGGGGGCTCAACGGCCACTGTGAAATACAAGTATGACGAACCCGGTGTATTTAGTCCCGTGGTTGTTACCACGAACTACTCCTTAGATGGAAAAAATGTGAAACAAACTGTCTCCGCGCCTGTAACAGTTACCATTACGAGCAACAAGAACGAGATTTCA
>JAEUUB010000819.1 GCA_016787745.1 Cyclobacteriaceae bacterium | reverse complement strand
TAAGTGATCAGCACAAAGTTGCTTCCACTTTATTGAGTATAAAAAATAAGAGATTGTCTCAAAGTCATTCGTCATGACGGCCTTTGAGACGCGATCTCGTCAACAAAGATCAATTGAGATTCCGGCTCAAGGCCGGAATGAACATTTCCAATTTTCATGACTTTGAGACAACCTCTTAATTCATTCTTGTATTTAGGCAACTTTCGGGGTTCTGCTGCGCATCCAGAACAGCAAAATTGTAAAGAGTACAATCAATACTAATGGAAAGGCTACCATAGTACGAAGCGTATCCTGTCCTGCGGCCAGGGTTAATGCATCACCTTCTAAACCACTGGCTGCAGCTTTTTCAGTTGCGCTATCAATCCAGCCCCCAATAATAGGTTGCCAGATAGAAGTAGAGAACATTCCGATGGCTCCTACAAACGACATTCCCAAGGCTCCACTTAAAGGAATTTTTTCAGCCACAAAGCCAATCATATTAGGCCAGAAATAACACACACCCATCGCGAAGAAAATGGCTGCTACATAAGCCATGGATCCTGTTTGTGTACTGAATAAAAATATTCCAATGGCTGTAAAAATTGCCGATCCTAAAAGCACACCTGTTTGATCAAACTTGTGAACAAATTCACCACCAAAATACCGCCCTACTGCCATCAATCCGGTAACCAGGGCAAGGATAACCATAGGTTCCGCTCCACTCTTAGCTAATAGAAGAGATGTCCATTGCTGTGGACCAAACTCTGAAATGGCGGTAATAGCCATGCATGCTGCAATGAATATGAAAAGCGGTGTTGCCATGGCTTTTAGATTGGCAGAAAGGGAGGCAACCTTTTCGATATGCGGTTTTGGAAACACTTGTCCGTAAAACAGGTACGCGTAAATTACCGTTGGGATCACAATAATCCAGATTTGCGCTTCCCAGCCTAAACTCATCTTCGTCATGAAAAGAGAAACCAGGCTGCCTAAAACAATGCCTCCGGGGAACCACATATGAAAGCGATTTAATAATGTATTCATCTGTTTCCCGCTGTAGCCATCAGCAATCATGGGATTACAGGCTGCTTCTGTACATCCATTGCCAATTCCAATGAACAAGGTTGAAATTAGTAATCCGGTGTACCCACCCGAATAGATGGTTAAAATAATGCCTAGAAGATGCGCGAAAAATGCAAAGATCATAATTCGCTTAGGGCCGATAGATCGATAAAAAATCCCACCGATAACCATAGAAATTGGAAATCCTACAAACCACATTTGGTTTATAAAACCAAGTTGCTTAGCGGTCAGGTTAAAGGCTTCTCCAAGTTGTGGGAGTATACCTGCCCGGATGCTGAATGAGAAAGCCGTTGTGATCAAAGCAAAACAACTGGCGTAAAAAAGTCTGAGGTTTGTTTTATCGCTCATAGAATTTGATTTTAGGTAGTGAAATATGTGATGAAAATCGATTTATTGCAAACGTTTGATGTAAAAAGGAAAAAATAGTAGAACTCCTCAAAAATTGCTGGAAGGTATTTTTGAGATGAGTTCTAGTCATAATTCGAAGTCGATACCACGATTTTTTAAGGTTACGTAAATACGCTTATCAAATTTGTACAACCCTGCGGCACGGTGCGAAACGTCCTTTTGCTTCTCATCGCATTTCTTTAACAACTTCATTTTAGCGAGTTTCCTTCTAAAGTTAGATTTGTCAAGCGTTGTTTCGAGTACCGCCTCATACAATTCTTGCAGTTGCAACAAGGTGAATTTTTCAGGCAGCAAATTAAAGCCGATGGGTTCATGGCGTACTTTGTGCTTTAAGTGTTGATAGCCGTACTTAAGGATAAGGGAGTGATCGTAAGGGAGGTCGGTTACTTCATGTACGCTAAACCATTTTGCATCCGAAGCGGTAAACCCTGGAATTAAAGAATAGTGTTCTTCTCGTATTAAGGCGAAGTAGGCTATTGTTACTACACGCTTGGTTGGGTACCGATCGGGATGACCAAAGGCCTTCAACTGCTCTAAGTAAATATTGCTGATTCCGGTTAATGAATAAAGCAGCCGCTTGGCTGCTTCGTCTATACTTTCGCCATAGGTAATCCATCCTCCGGGCAAAGCCCATCTTCCTTCACTGATTCCCGCTCCGTGTTTTATCAGCAAAATGTCTAACCGTCTGTCTTTGAAGCCAAAAACAAGGCAATCAATCGATAAGGCGTCTATAACTGAGTCGGGTGCGGGGCTCAAAGTCATGAAAGAAATAATAGCCTAATATATGGTCATTTTGACCACAAGTAAATACTTTTGGTAAATAATTCGATTCTATGGCTGGCTTTCTTTTAGGTCTTGATATTGGGAGTTCATCGGTAAAGGCAAGTTTAGTGGCAATCGATTCAGGCCAGACCTTTGTGCACGCTCAATCACCGGCAGAAGAAATGGAGATGATGGCCCCGCAAGCGGGTTGGGCAGAGCAAGATCCGGAAATGTGGTGGCAAAATGCAGTCAAAAGTATTCAACAATGTTTGAGTATGTCTGGGGTAAAGCCAGAAGCTATTAAAGCGATTGGGGTTGCGTATCAGATGCATGGTCTGGTAGTTGTTGACAAAGAGGGGAAACCGGTTCGCCCTTCTATTATCTGGTGCGACAGTCGTGCGGTTTCCATAGGCGAAAATGCTTTTCAAAAAATAGGTAAAGAATATTGCCTGTCTCACTTTCTTAATTCCCCCGGAAATTTTACCGCTTCTAAATTGAAATGGGTGAAAGAAACTGAGCCCCAGGTATTCAACCGGATTTATAAAATTATGTTGCCAGGCGATTACATCGCCTTTAGACTTACAGGTGAGATGACAACCACCGACACCGGATTATCGGAAGGTATACTTTGGGATTATAAAAACTCAGACATTGCTTACTCGTTGCTTGAGCATTATG
>JAEUUB010000808.1 GCA_016787745.1 Cyclobacteriaceae bacterium | reverse complement strand
TTTTGTTGCAGTCCTTCCAAAAATTTCCGAAAACTTACGGAAGAAGAGGCTTCGGCTATTAAAAAATACCAAAAGCAAATTGATGAAAATGATGATCGCTATCATATCCTAATACTTACAACAGACGGAGACATGGTTGTGAAACTATTCAATGAAACTCCCCTTCATCGCGATAACTTTGTAGCCAAAGTAAAATCCGGGTTTTATGATTCCTTATTATTTCATCGTGTAATAAATAACTTTATGATTCAGGGCGGTGACCCAACCAGCAAGCATGCGTTGGTAAACCAGGCCTTGGGCAGTGGCGATGCACCCGGTGGTCGGATTCCGGCTGAGTTTAGAACGGATAAGTCAATCTATCACAAGCGGGGCGCGCTTGCGGCAGCACGCGATAATAATCCGGAAAAGGCGAGTAGCAATTGCCAATTTTATATTGTGCAAAGACCTGCGTGGCGTGCCTCGCAGTTAGATAGCGCGATAATAAAACGAAGATTAACACCTGAGTACAAAGATCTTACACTCAATGATGAGCAAAAAAGAATTTATACTACGGTTGGGGGTACTCCACACCTGGATGGCGGGTACACAGTGTTTGGTGAACTTGAATTCGGATTTGAGGTATTGGATAAAATTGCCGCCACAAAAACAAATCGATCCGATCGGCCTGAATCGGATATTCGCATGCGGATGTTTGTGTTACGTGAACCTAAGAAAAGTAAATAGCAATAGTTAATAGTCTTTCGTCTATCGTATTTTTACCATAGTATTCATTAGCGATCACCCAGTATAAAATTCAGTATAAAATTGTTTGTAAACCATTCACAACCATGATTAGATTTCTCATTCTATTAACCTCTCTTTCTTTCGTTGCTACAGCCCAACCCATAACCCCCGATCAGTATCAGGATTTGGAATACCGGATGATCGGACCCTTCCGTGCAGGAAGGACTGTGGCGGCTGTGGGCGTACCAACGCAGCCTAATGTTTTTTACATGGGTGTAAACAATGGGGGTGTTTGGAAAACGGATGATTATGGAAGAACATGGAATCCGATCTTTGATTCGGAGCCAACAGGATCGGTAGGAGATTTAGCCGTTTCTCCGTCTAATCCAAATATTATTTATGTGGGGAGTGGCGAAGGGTTGCATCGGCCTGACTTAGGTGTGGGGGATGGTATCTATAAATCTATAGATGGGGGAAAGACCTGGAATCATATTGGGTTGCGCGATGTACAACAAGTAGGCCGGATGATTGTTCATCCTACTAATCCGGATATCGTTTTTGTTGCAGGGCTAGGACATCCTTATGGAGCCAACGAGGAACGTGGCGTATTTCGAACAAAAGATGGCGGAAAATCGTGGGAGAAAATTTTATACAAAAATCATAATACCGGAGCCATACAAGTTGAATTCGATCCCACCAATCCAGAAATAATTTATGCTGACTTATGGGAGCATCAGGAAGGGCCTTGGGAGAATGCTTCTTTCTCAGGACCTAATAGTGGATTGCATAAATCGACTGATGGCGGTAATACCTGGAAAGCATTAACACAGGGTTTGCCGGGCGCAAAAGAAGGTCTTGGTAGAATTGGTGTCGGAATTTCGCCAAGTAATCCCCAGCGACTTTACGCAACTGTGGATGCTCGAGTTAACGGGGGCTTGTATCGCAGTGATGATGGGGGCGAGAGTTGGAAATTGACAACGAACGATCGGAGAATTTACGGTCGGGGCAGCGATTTTGCTGAAGTTAAGGTACACCCAAAAAATCCAGATGTCGTTTACTCTGCCAATGTCGCTTCGTACCGTTCCGATGATGGTGGCTACACATGGACATCCTTTAAAGGTGCCCCAGGGGGCGATGATTATCACCGTATCTGGATCAATCCGTTGCAGCCTGAGATCATGTTGTTTGCCGCTGATCAGGGTGCGATTGTAACAGTAAACGGAGGCCGTACCTGGAGCACCTGGTA
>JAEUUB010000796.1 GCA_016787745.1 Cyclobacteriaceae bacterium | reverse complement strand
TGGGCATTCATGTTGGCGCCATCCATATAAACCAATCCACCATGTGAATGAATGGTTTCACAGATTTCAATGATCGATTCTTCAAACACTCCGTGAGTAGAAGGATAGGTGACCATCAAACACGAAAGCTTGTCTTTGTATTGTTCCGCTTTGGCCTTCAAATCGGCAACATCAATTTTTCCATCGGCATCCGACTTTACAACCACCACCTCCATGCCGGCCATCACTGCGCTGGCGGGATTGGTGCCGTGTGCGGAGGCAGGGATCAATGAAATATTTCTGTGTGGTTCGTTTCGGTTTTCGTGGTAAGCCCGGATAACCATCAGTCCGGCATATTCCCCTTGTGCACCACTGTTGGGTTGAAGGGATACTCCGGTAAAACCTGTTATTTCTTTTAGCCAGGTTTCAAGATTCGTGATCATCTCCTTGTACCCAAGTGTTTGATCAGCCGGAGCGAATGGATGTATTTGACCTAACTCGGGCCATGTTACCGGAATCATTTCGGCAGTGGCATTTAATTTCATTGTGCACGAGCCCAATGAAATCATGGAATGCACCATCGAAAGATCCTTATTCTCTAACTTCTTAATGTAGCGCAACATTTCATGCTCAGAATGGTGCGTGTTGAAAACGGGATGAGTAAGGAAGGGTGAAGTGCGGATTAACGAAACAGAAAGTTTTGCACCCTCACCCCCTTCCCCTCTCCCCAGGGAGAGGGGTGTCCCAGCGGGACGGGGTGAGGGACTTAATACAGAAAGAATTTTTTCAACATCGCTTATGCCGGTTGTTTCATCCAGGGAGATACCGATATGATTGTTCGAGAAATATTTGAAATTAAGTTCGGCCTTCTCTGCTTTCTCGCGAATAACTTTCGAATCTGCTACTTCAATTTTTAGTGTATCAAAATAATTTTTGTTAACCTGTTTAATGCCCAGTTCGCGGAAACCATTTTCAAGCAACTGAGCTAGTCCATGAATTCTTCCGGCAATTTTTTTCAAACCTACCGGTCCGTGGTACACTGCATACATACTAGCCATTACTGATAGCAGCACTTGCGCGGTACAAATGTTTGAGGTTGCTTTCTCTCTGCGAATATGTTGTTCGCGGGTTTGCAGTGCCATGCGATACCCAGGATTTCCACTTGCATCAATGGAAACTCCGATTATCCTTCCTGGAATTTGTCTTTTAAATTCATCTTTGGTTGCGAAGAAGGCTGCGTGCGGCCCGCCAAAACCCATCGGCACCCCAAAACGTTGCGAACACCCTACCACTACATCGGCACCCATTTCTCCGGGTGACTTCACTAATAACAAACTCATTAGGTCGGCACCGACAACTGCAAAAATTTCTTTTTCATGCGCAGTTTCAATCAACGCTGAGTAATCTTTTATCTCACCGTTATTGTTCGGGTTCTGAACATAGACTGCAAAAAGATCGGGATTGGTAAGATCTAATTTTTCAATGCTCCCGATTTGTAACGTAACACCAATAGGGGCCGATCTTGTTTTCAGCAGATCAATTACCTGCGGAAATGTGTTCTCATCAACAAAAAAAGTATTTGCATTTTTCTTATTTCCTTTGCGCGATGCATATAGCAGGTGCATGGCTTCGGCTGCAGCGGTGGCTTCGTCTAACAGTGAAGCATTGGCAATCTCCATTCCCGTAAGGTCAATGATCATAGTTTGATAGTTGATCAATGCCTCCATGCGGCCCTGTGCAATCTCGGCCTGATACGGAGTGTACGCAGTGTACCAACCCGGATTTTCTAAAATATTGCGAAGTATAACACCTGGTGTTATGCAATTGTAGTAACCTGTGCCTATGTATGATTTATAAATCTTATTCTTTGAAATCGTCTTCTTAAATGAATTCAAAAACTCGTACTCA
>JAEUUB010000739.1 GCA_016787745.1 Cyclobacteriaceae bacterium | reverse complement strand
GTAAGCATACGGGCTTCATAAATGTCGTGAGTCAAAGGCTTTTGAACATATACGTGCTTGCCGCGTTGCATAGCTGCCATAGCAGCGACCGCGTGCGTATGATCAGCCGTTGAGACGGAGACAGCATCTATATTCTTTGCTTCTTTGTCCAACATCACCCGAAAATCTTTGTACAATTTTGCCTTAGGAAAATTCGTTCTTGATTCGGTGGTCTGCCGGTCATCAATGTCGCACAGAAATGAAATTTTTGCTTTTGGATTTCCTTTTGTTTTTCCATCGATACTACCCGCAAACCCGGTAAGATCACTGGCTCCTTTGCCACCTACACCAATTCCGGCAATGTAAAGGGTGTCGCTTGGCGCAATAAAACTCTGGCCTCCAAGTACAAATCGTGGAACGATAGTAAAAGCGGCCGCTGCCAGGCCCGCAGTTTTAATAAAATCCCTTCTGGATACCTGGGCGGCAGGAATGTTTGATTTTTTAATTGGCATTATGATCCGTTTTAAGTTTAGTTACTATCTACCCAATACTATTACTATTACTATTATTTACCATCCCGTTCTATACTCACGCTTCACAAACTGATTGGCATCATCAAAGTTTGTAATTTTCATGTTAGGGCCATCCCAAAGAAGTTTTATAAAACGACCTGGATAATCAAATTGATCAGCCCTTCCGCCTTCACGTTGCTTGCGAATGTCATAACTACGAATCGCTAAATTACCCATTAACAATCCCTCGGTTAAAGGTCCTGCTAATTCAAAAGGCGATGACAACTCAGTCTTTCCATAACCGGCAATGCAACCTTCTACCCACTGAGCATAGTGACCTTCGGCCCCTCCGGTAACTCGTTTATATTTTTGTGCTACATTTGCCTCCTTGGTTAAGGACGTTGGCAGAAGTTGTGGATTAATGCCATAGGTGCTACACATCATTTTACCTTTCGAGCCAACCATAATTACCCCATTGCCACCATCGCCCATCATTTCATTCGGACCAAGTTCTTCAGGTCGTTCGGGTTGAATTCCGCCATCCATCCAATGGAATTTTACATTAGGCTTTCCTGCTGCTCCCGGGAAGGTCATGATAACATGTGAAGAGGGCGGACAGCTATCAGGAAAATATCCCCGCTTGAATTCATCAACGTATACGCTTCCCACACTGCATTCCACTTCCGTGGGATAGCCAAGACCTAAAACCCGGAATGGTGGTTCAATAATATGGCAAGCCATATCGCCTAAGGCTCCGGTTCCATAATCCCACCAGCCGCGCCAATTAAACGGAACTAGTTTATCAACATAGTTT
>JAEUUB010000919.1 GCA_016787745.1 Cyclobacteriaceae bacterium | reverse complement strand
CTCGGGCATTAGCTGGCGCGAACTAGGGCCATTTAGAGGGGGTAGATCCGGTACCGTTACAGGAGTTTCAGGTAATTCGAATCTGTATTATTTTGGTGCAGTAGGAGGCGGAGTATGGCGCACCACCGATGCCGGCCAAACCTGGGGTAATATTACCGATGCGTATTTTGGCGGGTCGATTGGCGCAGTAGCTGTGGCCGAAAGCGACCCCAATGTTATTTATGTAGGTGAAGGCGAGCAAACCGTGCGCAACAATGTTTCCAGCGGTTGGGGTGTTTGGAAGTCAACAGATGCCGGCACCAGTTGGAAACACATTGGGCTGGCGGATTCACGTCATATTTCAAGAATCAGAGTGCATCCGAAAAATCCGGATGTGGTATATGTAGCGGCCATGGGTAATCTCTGGAAGCCCAACGAAATGCGCGGGGTGTATCGCAGTGTGGATGGCGGCCAAACCTGGAAACGTGTCTTATATATTAATGAAACCGCTGGTGCAGGAGATTTAATTTTCCATCCGAATAATCCACGCATCTTATATGCAGCCACCTGGAACATGAAACGCAACGGATATCGGATGGATAGTGGTGGCCCGGATTCGAAATTGTGGAAGAGTGTAGATGGTGGCGATACGTGGGAAAATCTTTCTGATAACCCAGGCATGCCAAAAGGATTGAATGGAATTATTGGAGTGACAGTATCGCCTGTAAATACCAATCGCGTGTGGGCGATTATTGAAAATTCGGAAGCTCCGGGTGTGTATCGTTCAGATGATGCCGGTAAAACATGGACGCGTGTAAATCAGGATCGTGCGTTGCTGCAACGCGCGTGGTACTATTGCCGCATTTATGCTGATTCACAAAATGAAGACAAAGTCTTTGTGATGAATGTGAGCTATGGCGTATCGAAAGATGGTGGCAAAACTTTTGAATTGAAAAACGCACCCCATGGTGATCATCATGATTTGTGGATTGATCCAACCAATAATAACCGCATGGCGATAGCGGATGATGGTGGGGCACAGATTTCGAACGATGCCGGAGAAAATTGGACTACCTATCACAATCAACCAACGGCACAGTTTTATCGCGTTACCACAGACAATGCTTTTCCATACAATATTCTTGGCGCGCAACAAGACAATTCCAGTGTGCGTATTCCACATCGCACTAATGGAAGTAGCATTTCAGAAAAAGATTGGGAGGCGTTGCCTATCGGAGAAAGCGCCCACCTGGCCCCTGACCCTAC
>JAEUUB010000153.1 GCA_016787745.1 Cyclobacteriaceae bacterium | reverse complement strand
CGTTCCTGTAAATGTGGGCGGCATGTATTTTTCACAGAATAAAAAGAAGCCTTTGGGATATCAGATTTCAGATTCGGAGCCAGAAGTGACAACCATCGCACCCGGTGGATTTCTTTTGTTCTGGGCCGATGGTACCCCCGGACAGGGAGCCCTTCATTTGAAATTCAAATTAGATCAGGACGGGGAGTACCTGGGACTTTTTAATAAAGATGGGAGAAAAATTGATGAGCTTAAGTTTGGAAAGCAAACGATTAATCATTCCTATGGTCGAGAGACTGATGGCAGCGCGGATTGGAAAGAATTTTCAGTGCCCACACCGGGGAAGGAGAATCGGTAGACCGTTGTAGATTTACAGGCAATACTTTGATAGTAGTAGATCTTAACCTCCTTTATTAATATGTCTAAGAAGTACTATTCGAAATATGGTATGAACGAATTTATGACACGCTTGCATTCAATTATTGATGTAGAAAAGGAAGATGGACTGAAAACTCATTTACGCCAATCGCTCATGTATGAGGACGAGGAAAAGGTTTCTGGTAAAATATTTAATGACGGATTTAAAATATGGACTCATGAACAGGGACGGAGCGGTGTTACTGGAGTTTTTTACCCAATAATTGAAGGTAAGGCAAGACCTTTGAGTCAAGGATTAGAAATTGAATTTAAATCTCGGATGAACCCTCTATGTCAAGTGATTTACTCTCTATTAGTAGTGTTCTTTTCCTTTTATGTAGTAACAAGAATTGTAATTCAAGAAAATAACGAATTAAGATTCTTGATCCCAAGAATTATCGTTGCACTTATATTATTTGGACTAATGATGTCCGTTCCCTCCTTTATATATTTCCGAACGTCTAAAATTGTAAAACAATACTTAGCAAAGGAACTTGAACTAAAAAACGCGCGCTAACGTGATGACAGATGAGTCATGTGGCATTGCAATAGAAATCTTGAATAATTGAACTTTAAATAGAGTAATCATGATGACCATCTCGAAATCTTTAGCCTTATCAATCTTTGTTAGCTTAAATCTATTGACAAACGCAAATCTGCTAGCTCAGAGTACTAAATCTAAAACATCAAAAGGCAAGGAAGTAAAGTCTTCCACTACTACATACGAAAAATACATTGATGATAATAATGAAGAACATCTGAAAGAATTTATAGAGCTGGTTTCAATACCAAGTATATCGTCTATATCAAGTCACAAGGAAGATGTAGCCAAAGCCGCCAACTGGATTGTGAACAAACTTAAGTCGATAGGCATCCCTACCGCTCAGGTTATCCCTACAGATGGACAGCCAATCGTATTTGGCAGTTGGGATAAAGCACCAGGCAAACCAACCGTACTTATATACGCGCATTACGATGTGCAACCTGTTAAAGAATCAGAGTGGGAGATACCTCCTTTTTCACCGGTAATTCGTGATGGTAAAATATTTGGTCGCGGGGCAAGTGATGATAAGAGTGGAGTAATGATAAGTATTTGGGCCGTGGAAGCCATGCTGAAAACAGATGGTAAACTGCCTGTTAACGTGAAATTTGTTTTTGAAGGTGAGGAAGAAAATGGCAGTCCTAATTTTAAAAGTTTTATAGAAGCAAACAAAGAACTGGTAAAAGCCGACTTTGCCGTAAATGCAGATGGTGGACAGTATGATGAAAGCACACCCGAAATATTAATGAGTTTAAGAGGTACAGCCGTTATGGAGTTTAGCATAAAGACTGCTGATATTGATGGCCATTCAGGGCAGTTTGGTGGAAAAACACCAAACTCAGCAGTGATTTTGTCTCAAATTATTTCTTCGTTTTATACCAAAGAGGGCAATATAGCTGTGGAAGGTTTTTATGATAACGTAGTTCAGGCCACCGCTAAGGAAAAAGAAATGATGAAAAAAATACCCTACAATAAAGTGGATGATATGAAAATATTGGGTACTACTGTAGAAGTTGGTGATACAGCTTATTCATCCTTAGAGCGCATTTGGTTTCGGCCTACACTTGAAATAATTGGAATGCAAAGCGGTTATACTGCACCGGAAGGGCATTCGAACATAATACCCGGTAATGCAATGGCGAGGATTACTTGCAGGTTGGTAAACAACCAAAATCCAAGTGAGATTCAGGACTTGCTTATAAAGCACATTGACAAAAACTTACCTGCCGGAGCTACCGTAACCTATAAATTTGGAAGAGGCAAAGGAGGCGCAAGCCCCATGAAGTTTCCTTCCGATACCAAAGAATACAAATATGTGGCTGATGTATTAGAGAAAGTTTATGGCAAGGCTCCGTTTCAAATGGGCACGGGGGGCAGCATTGGTTCGCTAATTTCTATAAAAGAGGTACTAGGTATCTACTGCTACTCATTGGGTATGGAATTACCCGATGAAAAATGGCATGCTTCCAATGAATTTTTCAGGTTGTCGAGTATTCGTAAAGGACAATTAATTTATTGCTCCTACTTACAACATGTAGCGGATGAAGAAAGTAAATTGAAAAAGTAGAAAGCACTTTGGAAGATGTAGATTTAAACCACTTGCTTTCAGCATTATTTATATACTTGTTTCGTGGAGTCACCGACCATGGCTTGGGGTTAAGCTTCAACCTTCTCCAACGTTATCAATTGCGTTGGTTTCTTTTTAGTATTCCACACTTCATGAATAGCGAGCGCTGCCCCTAATGCAGATGCCTGATGAAGATCTGCAGAATAAGTGCTTACTTCAGGATAA
>JAEUUB010000594.1 GCA_016787745.1 Cyclobacteriaceae bacterium | reverse complement strand
AATCTGGGTGGAAGATGAATCGATTGCTATCGGAAAAATTTTCTTGCCCAACGAATTTTGGAAACAGATGGCGAAGAGCCCTTTAATACAAATGGATGTAAGCAAAGAGGTTCGGGTGCAGCGGTTAGTAGATGAATATGGAAGTGCCGATCGGGAGGAATTTTTGACCATCATGGGTAAGATTGTAAGCAAGCTGGGTGGACAATATTACAATCAGGCAAAGGAAAAATTGACCGGGGGAGACATGCATTCCGTAATCGGGATTCTTTTAACATATTACGATAAGGCCTATTTAAAAAGTATTGAAAAGCGAAAGGATCGGGTGAAGTTAACCTTACCCTGGGATGGCAGGAATATTGAGAATATATCGACTCAACTCCTTAAAGCATAGCCTTCATTATGTAAGTTTCTTTACAATCTCTTCAAAATTCAGGGATTCCCAGTTTTTCTCAATGCCTTTGGTTTTCATTACTTCGTCCATGATCTTTTTTTGCTTTTGTCCTGTTTCGTAAGCTTTTGAGTATGGCATCTCATCGTGGAATGTGACCATTGAGTACAATGGTATCCATCGGGTTGGATATAGTTGGTGCAGTCGGGCTTCAATTTTCTTACGTAGCAAAAAGTCTGCATCCGCCACTAAGTCGCGCATTTCAATAAAATTATCGAGTGCCAGCTGTGCAATGGCATCTGCATCCTTCTTCCGGGTTTGTTCAAAGAGAGGAAGCACCCTTTGCCAATCATCGCTGTGTTGATCAAGCATTTGATTTAAGATCCGACAATCTTCAAAACCCGCATTCATTCCCTGTCCGTAAAAAGGAACCAAGGCATGCGCTGCATCGCCAATAAGCAGCGTTTTATTTCGCACCCATGGAAAGCACTTAACGGTAACAAGTGAGGAGGTTGGATTCGTGTTATAATCTTCCAATAGTGTAGGCATTAGCTCCACAGCATCCGGAAATGTGTTGTCAAAAAACATACTTACTTCGGCATCTGTTTTCAGTTGATCGAAAGAAGGTGTTCCTGTAAACGGAAAGAAAAGTGTGCAGGTGAAGCTTCCATCCGGATTAGGAAGGGCAATCATCATGAAACTTTCGCGCGGCCAAATGTGCAAGGCGTTTTTTTCAAGCTTAAACGAACCTGCTTTGCCTGGTGGAATATGCAGTTCCTTATATCCATGATTAGTATATTCCTGTGAGTAATCAAATCTGTCGGTAAACATAAGTGAACCCCGCACTGCTGAGAAGGCGCCATCGGCCCCAATGATTAGCTCAAACTGTTTCTTTTCCACAGTCTGTTGACTGTCGACTGCCGACTGTTGACTACTGATTTCAAGAGTAGTCTTAGCTAAATCGACATGAGTAATTCTTTTATCAAAATAAAATTGCGCCCCAAGAGCTTCTGCCTTATTCATCAACAACACATTCAACGCGCTGCGTGAAACCGAATTGATAAACTCTCCTTCTTTGCCATATGGTTGATAGGTGAGATTGGACTCCCGATCGTGCATGACTCTCCGATGCATGGGAATGGCAATAGATTTTATTTCCTGATCAAGACCAACTTCTTTCAGTGCACGAATACCGCGGTTGCTCAACGCCAGATTAATTGAACGGCCACCTTCATAGCCGACTGCACGCATATCGCCTCTGCGCTCAAACACAGAAACCTGATAGCCACGCTTCGAAAAATAAATAGCCAGCAAGGATCCTACTAAACCTGCTCCTACTAGGGCAACCTTCTTCTCACTC
>JAEUUB010000506.1 GCA_016787745.1 Cyclobacteriaceae bacterium | reverse complement strand
TTTGCGTTCGATCCTTCTTCCAAAAAGATTTGACGATTGGCAAGAAAATCTACGATTTGTGAAGGTCTTATGGCCAGCTTTCTGGCTAATTGTCCAAGGCGCATAATGAATAGTTCAAATGAAAGCGCAAATATACTTTCTTCCTTAAACACTGAAAAAGGTTGGCTACTCCGGCTTTTGACGCCATTTCTTCTTATCCGAATGGAGTTTCTTTTTATTCAGCCGGGATTGCCTGGCCGCTTTCCCTGGCTTGGTTGCTTTTCTTTTTTTAGGTTGGGTAAAAGCTTTGGTAATCAATTGAGAAAGTTTCAGTAAAACTGCTTCTTTATTCTCCAGTTGCGACCGCGAATCCTGCGCGGTAAGTATCAGAGCCCCCTCTTTGGTTATTTGTGCGTGTAACTTTGCAAGTATTATTTCCTTTTGTTCTGTCGAGATGGAGGAATCTTGAACATTCCAGCGCAGCGTTACTTTTGAGTTTACTTTATTTACATTCTGGCCACCCGGGCCACTGCTGCGGGATGTGGTAAAGGCCAATTCATTTGTAAGATCTTCCAATAACGGAGAAAGAATTCGCATAGGATTGCATTGAACGAATCAAAGATACAATTGCTATTTCAGCAAAAATAGCGGAGATTGAATCAGCAAATAGGCAGATGAAAAAATACTCTATTCTGATCTTGTTTTTGCTGATTGGATTAGCCGTTCAGGCTAATTCCATTCTAATACCCATGGATGATTTGCAGCGGGATCATTTAAAAGCGTATGGGCTTGCTTACTATTCAATTAAGCACGATGTAGTAGTTCAATGGTTGTTGAATTACCGCGGAGGAAGTTTTCTGATTCCATTTTCTGCATCGATACAAAGCGAATGCATGGTGCGGGGTGTTTCTTATGAGTTGATTTCGAGCGCTAAGGAGCATGCTATTCTTACAGAAATTTCAGCGCCTGCAGTGAATATGGACGTTGTTCGATTGGAGACCGCGCCAAATATTGCAGTTTACTCTCCCAAAAATGAATTGGTAACGGACGATACCGATGCGGTGATCCTTGTTCTGGATTATGCGGAGATTCCGTATACCATCGTTTATGATGAAGAAATAATAAATGACGAGTTGATTAAGTACGATTGGCTTCATCTTCACCACGAAGATTTTACAGGCCAACAGGGTCGTTTTCTGCGAAGAGAGTCCGATGTTATTCAATCAAGAATTCAGGAAGCAACTGCGGTGCGGTTGGGGTTCAATTCTGTTCGCGAAATGAAATTAGTGGTGGCAAAAAAGATTAAGGCTTTTTGCGCGGGCGGTAAATACCTTTTTGCCATGTGTTCGGGAGCCGAAACCTTTGATATCGCTCTGGCTTCAGAGAACTTCGATGTGGATGACGAATCATCGGATTTAGATTTTACAAAGAGTCTTGCATTCGAAAATTTTGTGTTAGAGCCTGAACGGAGTAGAAAATTTTCAAACATTAATACCGGACGAATGGACTTTTATCGATCAGAGGATGCGTATTTTAAACTATTTAAATTTTCCGCCAAATGGGATCTTGTTCCGACCATGTTAACGCAGAATCACGAATACACGATAAAGGAATTTAGTGGTCAAACCACAGCGTTTAATGCTTCGGTGGTTAAATTGGACGCGCTGGTACTGGCCGAGAATAAAGGCGCGGAAAATGTTCGTTACATCTATGGCGAACTGGGTCAGGGTCATTGGACTTACTACAGCGGTCATGATCCTGAAAGTGTACCTGGCTGGCACAGAAACAAAACAGATCTCTCATTGCATCCTCATTCGCCCGGGTATCGGTTAATTTTGAATAACGTCCTTTTTCCTTCTGCCAAGAAAAAGAAGCAAAAAACATGAGGATTTTGAGTTGGGTCATATTTGCATTTTTTGCAATCGGCATCGGCTTCTACCCCCTCATTTTTGTTAGTTGCTCAACGGATTATTAACAGGCAAAATTTATCAGGGTCGCTTAAATTAATCTAGATCACAGACTCATCCATTCAAATACCTGGTAATGCTCGCCATTCATACCTAATTTCTCATACACTTTTTGCGCGGCAAGATTTGTTTTGTCAACGTACAACCGAATGCCCCGATAACCTGATTCGGGGGTGATCAAACTTTGAATGTGTGCATACATTTTTTTATACACTCCTTGTCCGCGGTGGGAGGGTATTATATAAACCGATTGAATCCAGATCACTGTTCCATTGCGCCAGTCGCTCCACTCGTACGTGGTCATTAAACTGCCCACGATGTTTCCATTTTCTTCGGCCACGTAATAAGCACCTTTGCCAGCATCCTCAAACACGGCATGAACACCCTTT
>JAEUUB010000488.1 GCA_016787745.1 Cyclobacteriaceae bacterium | reverse complement strand
ATTGGAGTGGTTGATCATGTCCTGAATGGCACTCATGCTAACCAGATATTTTCGATTGATTTTGAAAAAATAGTCAGGGTCGAGTAAACCCTCCAATTGATCCAGGGTAAAATCAAGAATGTGTTTGCGTCCGTCTTTAGTTTGCGCAAAAGTTGTTTTCTCTAAACTAAAAAAGAAAAGAATCTCCTTCACCTCAACAGATTTAAGATGCTCCCCTACTTTTATTACAAACCGCTCTTTGTATTTCTTAGTAAGCATTTGCATAGCATACCCAATGCTTTCCATAATTTTGGCAGGAATAACAGGACGCTGAGTAAGGGTTTGATATTTTTTAAAAGCAGCCTCTAATTCCTCACGATCAATTGGCTTAAGAATGTAGTCAATGCTGTTTACCTTAAATGCCTTCAGCGCGTACTCGTTAAACGCGGTCGTGAAAATTACCGGAGCCTTTACTTCTGTCTTTTCAAAAATCTCAAAACTCAACCCATCCGCCAGTTGAATATCCATAAAGATCAAATCAATCGTATTCCGCGTAAGCCACTCCACCGATCGCTTTACAGAATCCAGAATAGCGGCCAGTTGAATTTCGGGGTAGAGTTCACGAATCAAATTTTCGAGGCGCTCTGCGGCCAGTGGTTCGTCTTCAATAATTAAAACTTTCATACACCTTCAATCACGGGAATACTAACTCTAAACTGTTCCTCCGCTTCTTCGACTTCTACTTTTTGCCCGCTCAAAAATTCATAGCGCTTCTTTATGTTTTCTAAACCCAATCCTTGCCTTTCTGATTCCAACACAGGCTTCCGCTTCAAAGAGTTTTCAACAATAATTTTCGTATCACGGTTGTAAATATGAATCACTAAGGGATGATCCTCAGAAATCTCATTGTGTTTAATGGCGTTCTCCACCAGCATTTGCAGAACCAGGGGAGCTACCCGATAGTTACTCCCCGATATTTCAATACTGATTTTAAGTTTATTGCCAAAACGAATCTGTTGTAAAAAAACATAGGATTGTAAAAATTGAATCTCTTCTTCGAGCGTCACCACTTCTTTATCGCGACTATCCAGCACGTACCGGTACACTTCCGAAAGTTGTTTGATGAATTTTACCGCTTTGTCCTGATCCTGATAAACAAGATTGGTGAGGGCATTTAAACTGTTAAAAAGAAAATGCGGATTAACCTGACTTTTCAAATTGTTGTATTGAGCCTCTACATTTTCTTTTTTTATCCGCTCAGCATCTACCGCAGCCTGCCGCCAGTTGGCGAAAAACATGCGCCCCGTCATGAATAATGTAATAATGAGCGTGATTACAATTGTGGTGAAGTAGGTTTGTTCGATTCCATCCCCCAGGTAAAATCCAAACACAGTTCCAAAAAGAAAAATCAATCCATATACTGCGCTTAAAGTATAAAGAACCATGCCCAGCAAGCCCGCAATCAATCGGGTTACGGTTCGCTTTTCCCATGGAAAAAAGTAATCCAACACACAGCTTACATAGGCATTGCCTAGCCAAAGGGCCACCCACATAGTTGCTGTTAAACATCCTATCCAGAATAAGGAGAATATACCTTCGCAACATCCACGCCAGATAAAATAACTCATGACAAACCCACAAAGAGTCGCCCAAAAAACAGAGCTAAGGTTTTCTCTTAAAAATTTAAATAGTGAAGGCACAGCAAATTATAAGTTTTACTAATCTGACCACGAATGTGCGAATAAAAAGAAAATTTCGAGTACCCA
>JAEUUB010000458.1 GCA_016787745.1 Cyclobacteriaceae bacterium | reverse complement strand
AATAAAAGGAAACGGTTACCCATTGATTTCAAATTTTTTCAGTGAAACAATTTCACCATCGTACTCAGCGTACGTATCGAAGTGTACCCATTCGCCCAGATTGATGTACCGGCTGTTGGGAGAAACCGCTAAGTCGAGCGGTAGATGCCGATGACCAAAAATATAAAAATCGTGGTGATCGGTTTTTTCCAACTCGCGACAGTAGGTTAGCAGGTATTCATTGTCCTCTCCCGAAAATTTCTCTTCTAGTTTTGTATTGCTGATCCGGCTTTTTCGACTCCAATAATTTGCGAGCCGGATACCCAGGTTGGGATGAATCCGCGCAAACAACCATTGGCTGAAGCTACTTTTAAAAATCTTCTTTAATACTTTATACGTTGAATCGCCCGGGCCCAGACCATCGCCATGACCAATTAGAAGTTTTTGATTTTTATTGACCAATTCCTGAGGATCCCGGTAAATGACGATACCCAGTTCTTTTTCAAAGTAATCGAATAGCCACATGTCGTGATTCCCTGTAAAGAAATAGATAGGCATACCCTGATCTCTGAGTTCCGCTAACTTGCCTTGCAGCCGGATAAAACCTTTCGGGATGGCGTATCGGTATTCAAACCAGAAGTCAAAAATATCGCCTAAAAGGTAAATGGCATGCGCATCGGCTTTAATCCTGTCAAGCCACGCGATTATTCTTTTTTCGCGCGCAATACTGGCAGCGTGATTGGGCACACCCAAATGAAAATCGGAAGCAAAGTATATTTTTTTTCCAGCCGGTAACTGAAGCGTATGAACCATCGATGCAAATAACGGTAAAACTGAAGCAATGAAAAAAGCCTTTCAGTTTTCACCGAAAGGCTTTGGGCTTCTTGCTTTTTATTTTGATGTGTCTCCACTCACTTCCGGTGCCGGTTCGGGTTCTTTGGTTTCCGTACCGTTTACAGTCGGAGTTGTTTCTTCACTTTTCAATGGCGGAACCGGTGTGTTGGTGAACTTCTCGTATGTGGTTTGATGTGCAAATGGGCGCTTGCCAATAAGACGCTCTAAATCGGATTGAAATAAGATTTCCTTTTCCAACAATTCTTTGGCTATGGTTTCTAAATGATCGCGATGTTTTTCTAAGAGCTTTTTAGTGCGTTCGAATGCTTCGTCAATAATCTTCTTA
>JAEUUB010000415.1 GCA_016787745.1 Cyclobacteriaceae bacterium | reverse complement strand
ATTGAAGGTATTGAATACACTAAAGGCATATGCGATGCCCGTTGAAAGTGCCACCAATGTATCCATGTTGGCTTTGCCATTGCGAGCTTGCTTCCAGGCATGGACAAAAAAGCTACGCCCAAAATAAAAGACTACCGGTGCAGCCAACACCATAGAGACATAGCTTCCATACGGCCAGTCCATAAACAACATTCCGATGATGACCAGGGGCAAGGAAAGAAGAGACGCCCAGATGGTGCGACCTTTTAATTCCTGATAGTGATTCTGTTGCGCTTCTTCCTGAATGACCTGAGCGTTTTCTTCATCTACCACTAAATCATATCCAATTGATCGAACTGTGCCTTGTAAATCAATTGGGGTTACAAGACTGCCATCATATTCCACTGAGGCTGATTGATTGGGATAGTTAACCGATGCTGACTTTACGCCTTTAACTGATTTAAGCATCGATTCCACACTTACTGCACACGCTGCGCACGTCATTTCAAGTACTGGAAAGGTTTGCTTTGTCAATTTAGCAGGCGAGTACATTTTCTATATCGTTAATCCCTGAAACAAATAACGATACATCCCGCGTAGAAGGTGTTACATAATTCCCGAAAGGGGTTATATAATTTCAGCCTACTGAATCGAGTGGCCTGCGCTGTGAAGTTGATGTTTTCGATTTTTTTTGTTCGGAGGGTGTAAGCCCGGTAATCTTCTTGAACTGACTAGAAAGATGCGCCACGCTACTATAATCCAGCCGATCAGCTATCTCGCCCAACGTAAGCTCATCATAAAAAAGTAACTCTTTTACCCGCTCTATTTTCTGAAGGATGATGTAATGTTCGAGCGTCATCCCTTCTACTGAAGAAAATAAGCTGCTCAGATAGTTATAGTCATGTTTTAATTCGTCATTCAGGATATCCGACCAATTAAACTTTAAGTGAAGGCGTTCAGTGTGATGAATTCTTTGAATCACCAGATTTTTAATGGCTTCAATCAACCTCCCTTTTTTATCATCGATGAGCTCAAAGCCGAGCGCGGTAAGATTACTTTTTAATTTTACCAGAGTCGAATCCTCCAGTTCAGATTCCAGAGTCACTTCACCCAAAGCAACTTGTGTAGGGTGTAGCCCCACCTTTTCAAATTCTTGCCTAACCGCAGCTACGCATCGCTGGCAAACCATATTTTTAATGTACAAAGAAGTCATAAGTCAAGTGCAATCGCCTAAATAACCAGAATCAAATCCAGAAAGTTGCATTTAAAAGTACGATAAACCGATCGAAGCCTTCCTCTTATTCGCAAAGGCTTTTTACCTTTACAACCTTTTGTTACTACTTATGGCCGAAGAGCGCAGTTTAAACTTTCTGGAAGAAATAATTGAAAATGACCTGAAGGCAGGTAAGCATCGAACCATTGTTACGCGGTTTCCGCCCGAACCCAATGGCTATCTGCACCTTGGCCATGCAAAAAGCATCTGCCTTAATTTTGGTCTGGCTTTAAAATATGGCGGCAAAACCAATTTGCGATTTGATGATACGAACCCCGTGACGGAAGAAACCGAATATGTGGAAAGCATTAAAGGTGACGTTCGGTGGCTGGGTTTTGAGTGGTCGGAAGAGTTGTACGCCTCCGATTACTTTAGTCAACTTTACGAGTTTGCCGTGAATCTGATCAACAAAGGCCTCGCTTACGTAGATGACAGCACCAGTGAAGAAATAGCGACCCAAAAAGGAACGCCTACCGTTCCCGGAACCAACAATGTTTACCGGAATCGATCGGTAGAAGAAAATCTCCGGTTATTTGCAGAAATGAAAGCCGGCAAATACCCGGACGGTTCGAAAGTGCTGCGGGCAAAAATAGATATGGCCCATATCAATATGCTTATGCGCGATCCCGTTCTTTACAGAATTAAGCACGCGCTCCATCACCGTACTGGCGATGCCTGGTGTGTTTATCCTATGTACGACTTTGCTCATGGCCAGAGCGACTCTCTTGAAAAAGTAACTCACAGCATTTGTACCCTGGAGTTTGTTCCGCATCGTGAATTATATAATTGGTTTATAGAAAAACTGGAAATCTATCCTTCGCGACAATATGAATTTGCCCGACTTAACATGACCTACACCATGATGAGTAAGCGAAAATTATTGCAACTGGTAACAGAGAAACATGTTAGCGGCTGGGACGACCCACGGATGCCTACGTTAAGTGGCGTGCGAAGAAGGGGCTATACGCCCGAGGGCATTCGCGACTTCTGCGATCGCATTGGCATTGCCAAACGCGAAAACCTGATTGACATTGGGTTGCTTGAATTCTGTCAGCGCGATCATCTCAACAAAATCACGAGTCGGAGAATGGTGGTAACTGACCCGATCAAAGTTCTGATTACCAATTACCCCGAGGGGAAATCGGAAATGCTTATCAGCGAGAACAATCCGGAAGATGCTGCTTCGGGTACGCGGGAGATTCCCTTTAGCCGCGAGCTCTATATTGAACGGGATGATTTTATGGAAGTGCCGGCAAAAAAATATTTCCGCCTCGCGCCCGGACAAATGGTTCGGCTAAAAAGTGCGTACATTATTAAGTGCGAAGATTTTAGTAAAGATGCTTCCGGCAACATTACGGAATTGAGGTGCACGTACATTCCGGAAAGCAAAAGCGGTTCCGACACTTCGGGCATTAATGTAAAGGGCGTTATTCACTGGGTGAGTGCGACCCACGCCCTGCCCGCTGAAGTTCGCCTGTACGACCGGCTCTTTACTCTGGAAGATTTAAGCGAGGGCGAAGATGACTTCAGAAAGTATCTTAATCCCGATTCGCTAAAAGTATTAAATGTGTTTGCCGAACCTGCGTTGGCTGATGCCACTTTAACCGACCGCTTTCAATTCATGCGCATCGGGTATTTCTGTTTGGATCCGGATTCAACGAAAGATAAACTCGTGTTTAACCGCACCGTTACCTTGCGGGATATGTGGGCGAAGGAGAAGAAGGGATAGGCACTTGAAGTCTGATAGAAAGTGGTTGGGTAGGAACCAATATAACCAGCGGATTCCTTATTATCTGTCAACAATGTAATTCAATTCTGTTACCCCACAAGCAAATTGTTGAGTGGTTAATAGATTGAGTTTTATTTTGTCTTTGACGTCCGTAAACAACGGAATGCCCTGGCCAAGAATAATTGGATTAACAAACAGCCAGTAGCCATCAATTAAGTTCAGTTGAATTAGCGAATGGGTGGCTGTGGGGCTACCAAAAAGCAGGATGTCTTTATCTCCGCCACTGCGGGATTGCTTTATTTCATTTACTTCTTTCAAAAGGTTATCACGAATGATTCTTGTATTAATTAAACCCGCATCCGTCATCGTTTTTGATAAAACAACTTTGTGAACTTTACTATACCACTTTGAATGTTCAATGTCGTGTTTGGTCGCTGTGGGCTTGTCTCCCGCAGTAGGCCAGTAATTTTCCATCATCTGATACGTTACCCGGCCATACAATGCCGTATCGCCTTCGCTTATCCGCTTCCCAACATGATCAAAAATTTCTTCATTCACTTTAATCCAGTTCATTTCTCCGTTTGGTCCTGCAACAAAACCATCAAGCGAGATGTGCATAAATGAAATTATTTTCCTCATACTGAAATCAATTTCCAATCCATCCCAAATGGGTATTCTTAAAGTTATCTGAGTATTTTAATCCGTAACCAAATACCCGGTCGAAGGAGCTGTGACCGAACAACACTACGCCCACTAAAGTGAGTTCGTGAATAACCAGATAATACCCTGCCAGGTAAAAAGCGATAGCAATCCCTTTGTGATGAAAAAGGTTATATGCAAAAGCGCCCACGCGTGCATTTATCAGGTAGCCCGCCATCCCGATATCGGGTAAAAGAAACAGCGCCCAAAAAACCCATCCGGCAAACGGCAAATATGAGTTCAGGTAAATGGCCAGACCCAGCATAAAAGCTTCTTCAATACGGAGTATGTTTTTCATGTGCACTAATTATTTAAGTTTAACTGTAGTAGTTACGGCTTTCCTAAATAAAAATCCAGTCTTGCTTTTTGTCGCATATGATGCCGCATGTGCATTTCGATATATTGAAACCATTCTGAGGCTGAAAAATATCCTAGCCCCGGATGCTTCGATTTTCCCTTTGTATTTTCCTTTACCCGGGCATACAAAGTAAGTACATCGGCCTTAAGTTGTTCCATATCCCGAACCAGTTGCTCTACACTTTCCGGTTGTGGCACTTTGTCCGAGATAAACGGGTCGCCAACAATCCGAATATCGGGAAACTCATTCGTGGCAAACATTAACCGGGCCTTTTCCGTCATTACTTCCTGGGTATTCATTTGATTAGTAAAGCATTTCTCAATCTGTTGGCAATACCAAACTGTTTCTTCAATCAAATGATAGTACACCTGCCCCAACGACCAGCTTTTCGTATCAGGCCGGGCTTGTAATTCCGCGAGGGAATAATTGGAAACCGAACTGATCCAATAATTCATTGTTTTGGTAAACGCCTCCAGAAAATTCATTTTTAAATTTATCTGCCAAAGTCATCCTGCAAGCGAACTATATCACTTTCATCAGAGGGATTTGCCAAGTCCGTATGTTGCCAGATCTCTGCCACAACTCCCCAACCGGTACGGCCAATTAGTCGATGCCTTTGCCCCTGCTTTAACCGAATGATCTCGCCTATTTCCATGGTCTGTGCCTCGCCTTGAACATCGGTTTCACTGATAGCAACTCCGGAAGTACCTGCAATCAGTTTCCAGATTTCGGCACGCCTGAAATGATATTGCCAGGACAATCTTTTATTTGGTGCAACCACCAGAATTTTCGGACTTAGCTTCTCACTTATTCTTAACGTGTTTAGAGCCACCTCCGGAAAATACTTTTGCGCAAACTTTTCCGCCTGACTCTCATCCAACACAAAGAAACCACCCCATGGCCGGTTAAAATCTCTGGCTGCAATTATAAAACCTTCTTTATAAAGATATTCACCAATGGACTGGAAAACAGAATCCTGCGATCCCGATAAATCGATAAGAGTAGAATTATTCATGCCGGAAAATTAAAGATTACTCTCAGAACAGCAAACAGACTATAAATAAGTTCAAGACCTCGCAATCAAAAAATTATCTATCTTCCCAAAGTAAATAACCTCAACCTAACCCTCACAAGTATGGCATCAACATCACAAAAGTTATTAGCAGAAACCCTCGGCACATTTTGGCTTGTATTTGGCGGATGCGGGAGTGCAGTTATCGCAGCAGCCTTTCCGAATGTTGGCATTGGCCTATTAGGTGTATCGCTCGCGTTCGGATTAACCGTACTTACCATGGCCTATACGGTTGGTCACATTTCGGGCGGACATTTTAACCCGGCCGTTTCGATAGGACTGATGGTAGGCGGTCGGTTTAAATCTTCTGAACTTCCCGGATACGTGGTTGCTCAGGTAGTAGGAGCCATTGCCGCAGCCGGAGTTCTATATGCAATTGCCAGCGGTACATCGGGTTTCTCAACAGCCGGTGGTTTCGCGTCCAACGGGTATGGTGATCATAGCCCCGGTGGATATTCATTAATGGCCGCCCTGATAACCGAAGTAGTTATGACTTTCTTTTTCCTGATCATCATTTTAGGATCAACGGGCGCAAAGGCTCCGGCAGGTTTTGCACCCATAGCGATCGGGCTTGGATTAACCTTAATTCATTTGGTAAGTATTCCGGTTACCAATACATCGGTTAATCCTGCAAGAAGTACAGGCCAGGCAATTTTTGTTGGCGGATGGGCCTTAGAGCAACTTTGGTTGTTTTGGGTAGCCCCTATTGTTGGAGCCGTACTTGCCGGCATTGTCCATAAAATGTTGGACAGATCAAAAGCGTAGCAACTATCAATAAAGTTCATCATTCAAAAGGACTCCTTCCGGGGCAGTCCTTTTTTTACATTCTTATGTGAACGAATTGCGATTACTTATCAAATCATTTACTTTTCGCTTTTACTATTCATGAGCGAATCCTCCGATCCATCCAGAAGTCTTAATCGCCAAATGGGATTGGTGGGATTGGCCGCCACCGGTATTTGTTCGATGATCGGAGCTTCAATTTATGTTGTTCCGTTTATGATTCAGCGAAATGTGCCCGGCATTGGTCCTTATGTTTTACCTGCATTTTTATTTGCCGCGGTACCTGCCACGCTTGCCGCATTCGCTTATATCATTCTGGCATCGGCCATGCCCAGAGCTGGTGGTAGCTACATCTATGCCAGTCGGTCGCTAAGTCCGTATCTGGGTTTTGTTGCCAGTTTTTCGCAGTGGTTTGGTTTATCCATAGCCATCGGTGTCGTTTCCTACGTTATTGTTCCATTCTTGCGCGACATTGCCACTGCTTTAGCATTTAATGAGTTAGCTCACTGGCTTACAATAGGCATAGTAAGAGTTTCCTTATCATTGATTTTTTTATGGACGTTTGTTCTCGTGAACATAAAAGGGGTAAAACTTTATGAAAGAACAGTAGTGCCTCTGATGTTGTTAATGTTTGGTTTAGGAGCCATAGTAATTGTTACCGGACTGTCCTTTGATAGACTGGCGTTCAGCGAAGCCCTTTTGGCGCGCGAAGGACGATCCGTTATTGAGGCTCCCGGTATTTTTAACTGGCGAATTTTTCTGGCCGGTTCGGCTCTTCTGTTTTCCAGTTTTATTGGTTTTGATTCCATCGCACAGGCAGGAGGTGAAGCCAAAAATCCATCACAAGCACTTCCAAGAGCCATAGGAATAGCTATGATCAGCGTGAGTCTATTTTATATTCTCTTTACATTTTCTGTGTATCATACAATACCCTGGAATTTTGTTGCCGCGGAAGCTCTGACCAAAGACATTACAGCACCGGGCTTATTGGGTTATGTACTCGAGCCCGGCTGGACGGTATTGATTGTTCTGGGTGCGGCCATTGCCTTACTGAATGATCTTCCTGCGATGATTCTTTCCGTCTCGCGATTAATGTTCTCGTGGGCTGAGGATGGGATTTTTCCAAAGCGAGTTTCAAAAATTCATAGTTCCTATCGAACTCCGTATGTAGCTATTTTATTGAGCGGATGTATGGCTACCATCGGGATTTTAGGAAGCCACTTTGCCGGAGATTTCTTTTTAGGCATTGACATTATGGTTACCTCCATGCTTGTGAATTTTTTACTTATGTGTGTCTCCGTTTTAGTTTTGCCAAAGACGAACCCAGCTATTGCCGCTAAAATTTCTGTATTTAGATCCATTGCCCTTCAGCGGATCGTTGCCTCAACAGGAGCCTTGTGGCTAACCGGCTTTTTAATCATCCATATAACAAAGGATTTAACATCTTCTGCCAAAGCCTGGTACTTTTATTCCACTCCGATTTGGATTTTGGTAATGGCACTGGCTTCCCTACTCTTCTTTTCCTATTGGAAGAGAATGAAGAAATCCGGAGTCGATACCAAGCAATTATTTTCAACGTTACCCCCCGAATAGTTTTTTATGAATAGCGAACAAAGCATTGAACTAGCTTCCGGACTTAAAATTTCCCGTGTCGTTACCGGCTTATGGCAGGTTGCCGATCTGGAACGCGATGGAAATCGTATTGATCAGGAGGCGGCTGCGCAAGCCATGAAAAAATATTTTGATGCCGGACTCACGACATTCGACATGGCCGATCATTATGGATCAGCCGAAGAGATAGCTGGATTATTTGATTTGAAATATGCGAAAGGTAAATCGCAATTGCTTACAAAATGGGTGCCTGCCCCCGGGCCGGTAACGAAAATTCAAGTACGCGAAGCCGTACATCGGGCCCTTACAAGACTACAAACTGAACGAATTAATTTAATGCAGTTTCATGCCTGGAATTATGCAGACCCCTCATGGTTGGATTGTCTGTTTTGGTTGCAGGAATTAAAATCGGAAGGACTGATTCAGTGTTTGGGCCTCACCAATTTTGATACTGCCCATCTGCGCATTGCTTTGCATAGTGGCATTGAGGTTGTATCCAATCAAGTATGTTATTCCTTGCTTGATCAGCGGGCTTCTGGCGCCATGACGGATTTGTGTATGAAATACAATGTGAAATTGCTGGCATTTGGTACAGTGGCCGGGGGGTTTTTAACAGAACGCTGGCTCAATAAAGAAGAACCCGCCATAGACGAGTCATTAACCTGGTCGCAGATGAAATACAAACGCTATATCAACACTTCCGGGGGGTGGGCCGTATTTCAAAGTTTGTTAGAGACGCTGCATCAGGTGGCGCTTAAAAAAAACTGCACGATTGCTACAATTGCCAGTCGTTATATACTTGAACAACCTGCTGTAGGCGGAGTGATAATTGGGGCCCGATTAGGAAAAAGTGAACACATTCAGGAAAACGTATCCTTACTTTCCTTTTCGCTTGATGAGGAAACTAAAAATCAGATTAAAGAAAAACTCACGCAACTATCATCCATACCCGGAGATTGTGGAGATGAATATAGAAAGCCTCCATTCCTTACCGCATCGGGCGATTTAAGTCATCACATAAAAACAATGCCTGTGCCCTACCCCGCTGTTAAGGGCTATGATGGAAGAATCAAAGCACTGAGTGGAACGGTTTGGGAAGACCTGGCCGGATTTAGCCGCGCGGTAAAAAAAGGGAATCGGATTCTGGTATC
>JAEUUB010000402.1 GCA_016787745.1 Cyclobacteriaceae bacterium | reverse complement strand
CGTTTAGTACTTAAAACCGGTAGAATGAAAAAAATAGTGAGTTTGGTTCTCTTTGTGTTCTCAGCCACCTTCGTTTTTGGTCAATATGAGACAATCAAGAAGACGGCAAGGCCCAGCATTCCCGGATCGTTTATGATTGATTTGGGTGTTAATCAGGCAATTAAAGCCCCCAGCACCTGGGATCAGGGTTGGTGGGGATCCCGAACTGTCAATTTTTATTATCAGTATTCTATGCGGTTTGGCCGATCAAAGTTCAGCCTGAACCCGGGCATAGGGCTTAGCCTGGAACGCTGGAAATTTGTTAATGGCGCCACACTTATTGACACCGTAGAATTGGATAGCTATCCGGGCGGACCGCCCGCCCTCGAGCAGGTAGAGCAGTATAACTTACTCAGTCCCGCAAGAATTTATCCTTCGTTGGCCGATAAATCTATGTTGGTGGCTAACTATGTTGAAATTCCAATTGATATCCGGTTTGATACAAAGCCTGAAGACATTTCGAGAAGTTTTAATGTAGCGCTCGGTGGCCGGATTGGATATCTCTACGATTCCTTTAGAAAAGTAAAATTTGAGGATAAAGGCGAAACAATTAAAGATAAGTATAAGTCCCCGCTCGGACTAAACCGACTTCGGTACGGAATTTATGCCCGCATCGGTCTTGGAAGTTTTTCCTTGTTTTCGTTTTACAACCTTTCCAATATGTTTGAGAAAGGGAAGGGACCCCTTGGAGCCGACTTTAACACTATGACATACGGAATCTCGATCAACGGGTTTTAATCACGAACCCTTAAAGGCAGGCTTTCGCTTTTCCAGAAATGCGGTAACGCCTACTTTATAATCGTTGGACGTACCCGCAATCTCCTGACAATACATTTCATACTCCAACATTTCATCTAAAGTAGAAGTGCTTGATTTATTCAGCATCTTTTTAATCAGACCAATGGATTTAGTGGGGGCCTGCGCGAAATAATCTGCATATTCCTTAACTACTGCATCTAATTGATCGGCTTCTGTTACCCGGTTAACAAGACCTAACTGCAGGGCTTCACTTGCTTTTACGCGACTACCCATGGAGAATAATTCAAAGGCCTTAGCCATGCCCACCAACCGTGGTAAAAAATAAGAAGACCCTGAATCGGGCACCAACCCAATGTTAATAAACACTTCTATTAAGGTAGCCTCTTCAGAAGCTACAATCATATCGCACGCTAAAGCAAAAGAGCAGCCCGCCCCGGCCGCAACGCCATTGAGCCGACCGATGATTGGTTTGGGTAAAGATCGCATGGCGAGGATGATGGGATTGTATCGTCTTGAAAGAGACTCCATAAACGATCGCTTTTCTGCACCCGCCACAGCTTTTAAATCCTGTCCTGAACAAAACGCTTTTCCGGCCCCCGTTAGTATCACCACGCGCACCTGATCATCTTTGCCAACCCGCTTGAAAGCATCCTGAAGTTCATAGGTAATGCCATCGTTTAATGCGTTATAAACTTCGGGTCTGTTCAATGTAATCGTGGCCACTCCCGCAGCCACTTCATATTTCAGGAATTGAAACTCCATGGTATTAAAATAAATAGATGATGCCTAAAAAGCCAATTGAAAATCCTATCAAACTTCCCACCAATACCTGGCGGGGCGTATGCGAGTTCAGATAAAGCCTGGATGACATAACCACTCCGGCAATTAGCAACGCAATAGCTGTGGGCCAAAGTAAATACGTTTGCTCCAACGCTTTATTTAATGGAAGAATAATGCCAATAGCTCCCCATATCGCCAAGCTATGAACGCTTACTTTGTAAAACAGGGTGAGCACGGCCGACACCACAACAAGCACCGTTACTAATAAAATGAGGTGGTTAAAATTCTGTGATAGCTTTAACTTGTTATAAAATAAAAATGTAGTAACAACATAGATCATTGAAATTGCCAGAAATGGCACGATCCGTTCTCTTCGCGAATCCAGTGTAAAGCTGGATATGGTACCAAATAATCTAAACACAAGAATATTTACAGCCGGAAGTAAAAAGGTAAAGCAAAATACGAATGTCAGAATAATCTTAAAATTTTCCGGGGCGATCATCAACAGAGAGGGAAAAGAATAACCCAACAGCCAAACCAAATAGGTAGTTAGCAACAAGGGATGAAAAATTGCCGAGATAATAGTTGCTAAAATTCTCACCGCATTTCTTTTCGTAAACGAGCCACCGGAATATTTAGTTGCTCTCTGTATTTTGCTACCGTCCGCCTTGCGATGTTATATCCTTTCTCATTTAGCAGATCTTCCAACTTATCGTCCGAAAAGGGTTTGTTTTTATCTTCTCCTTCAATAAGGTCTTTGATAATTTGTTTCACTTCACGACTGCTTACTTCTTCGCCCGAGTCCGTAGAAATTCCTTCCGAGAAAAAATATTTGAGGGGAAAAACTCCAAAGTCCGTTTGCACCGTTTTGCTGCTTGCCACCCGGCTTACAGTCGAAATATCCATGTTAATGATTTGAGCAATATCTTTAAGAATCATGGGGCGAAGTTTTGTTTCATCGCCTTCCAAAAAATAATCA
>JAEUUB010000386.1 GCA_016787745.1 Cyclobacteriaceae bacterium | reverse complement strand
ATCGTTGCGTATAGCGGCTTATATGGTGGCTATTGATAAAGTTGCTAAAACGTACAAATTCAGGGGCGGGTATTAAATTTCCGCAGCCGCGCGGAAACCGCACGGAACGAGAAAAAATTTACACCCAAACGACTTTGTGCTACTTATCCGCAGGATTACAGGATAAAATGCTGAACTTTGCAAATTCAAAATCCTGAGTTTAAACCATGACGATTCACAAGGAGGGCCGAACTTTATTATTTGTTTTACTGATAGTTCTATTTGGGCTTAATTGGGCTATAATGAATTTTTTCCCAACTCAAATAGTCATTCACAACATTTTGATTGGAGCAAGTGTTGTCTTTTATCTAATTATCCTTCAGTTTTTTAGAATTCCTATTTTTCAGATTAAGAAAAATGAAAATCAGGTTTTAGCTCCAGCCGATGGTAAAGTGGTAGTAATTGAAGAAACTCTCGAACCCGAATATCTGAAGTCAAACAGAAAACAAATTTCCATTTTCATGTCGCCTGTAAATGTGCACGTAAATCGCATGCCGGTGTCGGGTACTATCTCCTATGCAAAATATCACCCCGGAAAATACCTGGTGGCCTGGCATCCCAAATCAAGCACAGAAAACGAACGCACCACGCTCGTAGCAAAAATGAATAATGGCACTGAAATACTATTCAGACAAATTGCCGGAGCCTTAGCCCGAAGAATTAAATGGTATGTAAAAGAAGGACAGCCGCTTCAACAGGGCGATGAGTTTGGGTTTATCAAATTCGGCTCGCGGGTCGATATATTTTTACCTCTGACGGCCAAGGTATCTGTTAAGGTTGGCGACATTACCCGGGGTGGTAAAACGGTTATTGCTGAATTCTAAATCGCATAATTCAACCAAATTACTTGCCTTTTATCAACAATATGAAGGCCGGGCAAGGATTCAGAATTATAATGCCTATCTTTCAAAAATGAGCCATTCAAAGTAGTGAGTTCAGGGAACTATTTGAAGCCTTATTTTTTTCTTATGAGCCTTAATTTAAACCTTAAGTTTTCAAATAATCAAAAAGATTTTTTTGTCACGCTCAACCAGCGGGTCAATACTTACTTTAAAACTCGAAATATCGAGCGCACTGCAAACAACGAAATGGTTGTTAAAACCATTTTTATGTTTTCGTTGTACCTGGTTCCTTACTTTTTGCTGATCGGTGGTATAACCTCCAATCCCTGGATCATGCTTGGCCTTTGTGCCGTTATGGGTTTGGGGGTAGCGGGTATTGGCCTTTCGGTTATGCACGATGCCAACCATGGTGCCTATTCAAACAAACAATGGGTTAATAATTTACTTGGTCTTTCCCTCAATCTGGTGGGTGGTCATGCGCTTAACTGGAAAGTTCAGCACAATGTTTTGCATCACACGTACACCAATGTTCACGATGTGGATGAAGATATCAGTCCACGCGGAATTATTCGAATGGCTCCTGCTTCCCGGTGGATTCCTCTTCACAAATTTCAACATTACTACGCCTGGTTTTTTTATGGCCTTATGACTTTGGTGTGGGTAACCGTAAAAGATTTCTCGCGCATTATTAAATACCAGCGTGAAGGATTGGTGAAAAAACAAAGAACTTCAGCCACGCGCGAGTGGATTATTATGCTGACAACCAAAGTAATTTACTTCACGTACATTTTTGTGATCCCTTTATGGTTGTTACCGGTTTCTTTTTGGCAGGTAGTTATTGGCTTTGTAGTAATGCATTACATCGCTGGGTTTATTCTTGCCATGATTTTTCAACCGGCACACGTAATAGAAGGAACGGAATATCCGCTCCCTGATAAACAAGGTAACCTGGAAAACAGTTGGGCCATACACCAATTGCACACCACCACCAATTTTGGTCATAAAGAAAAACTATTCTCCTGGTATGTGGGCGGATTGAATTACCAGGTAGAGCATCATCTTTTTCCAAACATCTGCCATGTGCATTACCGCGACCTGGCAAAGATTGTGGAGCAAACAGCTACCGAATTCAACTTGCCTTATAAATCAAAGGAAACTTTTTTTGAAGCTGTGGCGGCTCATGCCCGGCAGTTGAAAGCGCTTAGTGAAAAGCCTGTTCACAAAAACGGAGTAATAGCCGTAGCTGCGTAATCAGATTAGAACTCATCTCAAAAATACTTTTTGAAAGTAACTGTCATTCCGTTCCGAAGCTTCGGGCGTAATCTCGGGTTCTGAACTTGGGATTGCGGGTCGCTGCCTGCCTTTGCCCAAGCGCCTGCCTGCCCGAAGTTATACGCAGGCGGGGCTACGCGCAGGCAGGCCCGCAATGACAAAGTATTTTTGAGAGGAGTTCTACTTTAAAATTTCCCGTAAAACAGGTAACGATTTCATTTCGCCAAAATGGTCGATATGGTTGCCGTAAAACCTGAGGAGACTTATCAAGAGCGTTTGCCTCTGATCATACGTCATAGGGATTATTGTTTCATAATCTGCCAGCATTAATTTTTTAAGAAGCTTCTCCTCCTCCTGATCCATCCAATGCCCGCCAATAATCTCTTCCGTAAGGTTGGGACCAAAACCAAGGTACTTGCTTAAGCCTAACAAAAAAACAAGATGGAAGTTTGCGAAATATTGTTGTTGGTCAAGAGTGATCAATGACCGGAATATGAAATCATAAATTTCTTCCGCGTGACTTTGTTCCTTTACTGCTTTATTCAATACTTCGTTAACAAACATGGCAATAGCCGATTTACTAACCGCCTGGGTTATTGATTGATACGGGTGGCAACACTTTACCTCTTTTATCCGAAGAATATTTGCATTCTCTTTATAGTAGACAACCAGGTCGAGAAGGGTAAGGGGTTGGAAGAGGGCTATCTTACTACGTTTGGAATTGCTTCGTGCACCGTTCACCATATAACTCTGAAGCCCAAAAGCCTGCGTAAAGATGGTAACAATGATAGAGGTTTCACCATATTTGGTAAAGCGAAAGACAATCCCCTTTGTTTTATGGAGCACGTTAACTTTTAGGTTTGCTCAGATTCTTAAAAAATGCCTGTCGGCTCCGGGCTTCATAGGCATCTTTTTCACCCAACATTACTGTGGCCTCATTGTCGTTTAATCGAAATGAGTACGAAGCTAGTTCTCCGGTTTGCGCACAAATGGCATGCACCTTAGTAACGTATTCCGCCACGGCTAACAAATGAGGCATAGGACCAAAAGGCTTGCCTTCGAAATCCATATCCAACCCGGCAACAATAACCCGCTTGCCACTATTAGCCAGGGAATTACATACCTCAATGATAGCGTCATCAAAAAACTGTGCTTCGTCAATTCCCACCACATCGCACGTACCTGCCAACAAAACGATGTCGTTGGCAAAGCCCACGGGTGTGGAGCGAATCTCACGCTCGCTGTGCGAAACAATTTTCTGATTATGATACCGGGTATCCAACGCGGGCTTAAATATTTCTACTTTCTGCTTTGCAATTAAAGCCCTGTTTAACCTCCGGATCAGCTCTTCTGTCTTACCCGAAAACATGCATCCACAAATAACTTCAATCCACCCGCTTTTACCCGGCTTATTGCTTCTGCCCAGTTGTGGTTCAATAAACATAGCGCAAGTTAAGATTTTAGATAATCCCCTTTTGGCATAGATCAGGAAGTATAGGTAAGGTGGGGTAATTTATTTTCATCGGGAACCCGAACCACACAAGCGCCTGTAATAAAAGTCTGACAGGCCAGCCGTTCTCCATAGCTTAATTCGCCTTTTTTCCGATAACTCTCCTCCGCCTGGGAAAGTGCTGATAAGTGGTCGGCTCCCTCCAGCACAATCATCTTGCATGTGGTGCACCGGCCTTTGCCGCCACACGCATGCATCCAGTCTATATAATTGGATTGGAAAATTTTCAAAACAGAAGCCCGGTCTTCCTTCGAGCAGACTTCTTTTTGAGCCAAATTTTCAATCACTATCTTTACCATAACAACCTGGCAGGAATGAATTAAAAGCAGGTTAACAAGAATACAAAATATTACCTCATGGACGAAAAGATTAGTTTGAAGTCGGTGGACCAGTACGCAATACAATATGCCAATCAATTGGCCGATTCATTCTTTTCAAAGCAAGAAAAAATTAGCGGCCCCGAAATACTTTCCCTGTGCGAAGTAAAACAGGTGAATTTATTTGTGATCAGCGACCTGCTTACGGCCTGGCAGCAGGAAAGTCAAAAATTAAAAAGTCCGTATTTCGATTATGAAGCCAAACCTGTTATTGAAATTCTAAGTCAATTTCAAAACATTTTAAGCAATCATATCTTAATCCGAAAAGCTGATTTCCTACCCTTGTTAAAAAAGGCCGTAAGTCAAACCCTGTATTTAATTTTGGCCCCGTATGATTTTTATGCCGATGCCCTGGCCGGAAAAGAGTCTGAATTTCTGCATACCCAAGCATTAAAGAATAAAGTCAAATACCTAAAAATCAATCAGGCCCCCTTAGAAAAATTACTGGCACATCTTCAGGAGAAAAAAATCTCAACCCTTTCGGGGAAAGAGGCTTTTGCACTGCTCGATCATATCTTGGAAGAAGTAAATTTTACGCCTGAAGATTTTGAATCTTACATCGCACTTTTTTCTAAAATACTTCCGGTAGACATTGAAAGTTTTTATGGAGAAACCAGGCTTGCGGAGTCAACCCCTAAAGCAGAACCCCCAAAAAAGCCTTTAGTTGTTGTGGAAACTACGGAATCGAAAGCTACCCCTACGCTGGCCGACAATCTGGCAAAGCAGAAAACCGTGAGACTGAAAGAGAGTTTGACCATCAATCAGAAATTCATGTTCACTAAAATTCTATTTCACGGTGACTTTGAAATATTTTCTGAAGCCATAGATAAGATAGATCGATTGGACACGCTGGCACAAGCCATGAAATTTATTGAAGAGGGGTACCCCGATTGGGATATTGAAAGTGAGGAATATGAAGAATTTATAGAGATTCTTCAGAATCGGTTTAGCTAACGGCTGCTAAATTCTTTGCAGTACCTGCCCGCGGTGTGCGTCCAGCTTTAGCAGGATAAAAAGTAAAATAGTAAATCCCCACAACGAAGAACCTCCGTAACTAAAAAAAGGAAGGGGGATTCCAATCACGGGGAATAATCCAATGGTCATGCCGATGTTGACCGCAAAATGGAAAAAGAAGATGCTCGCCACCGCGTAGCCATAGGAACGATTAAACCTATTTTTTTGACGCTCCGCTATTTGCACGATGCGCATAAGCAAAATAACAAACAAGCTAACCACGACTAAGCTGCCCACCCAACCGTGCTCTTCGCCAATCGTACAAAAAATAAAATCTGTACTTTGCGCTGGCACAAAATCGAATTTGGTTTGAGTGCCTTTCAAAAAACCTTTTCCGATAAATCCTCCACTGCCAATCGCTATTTTGGATTGCGTTACGTTCCAATTTATTCCCATGGGATCAGAATTGGGATTCACTAAAGCCTCTAATCTTTTTTTATGCCGGATGGGCAAAACGTTATTGATGATGTAATCGAAACTTTGAATCGTGAGCATAATTATTAACGCTCCAACCGATAATGTCAAAATTCTTCGCAGTGTTCTTTTTCCAAAGAAAATGATCAGCCCCAGAATAATTAAAATAGCTGCGTACAGGTAAAGTTGATTTTCTACCATCAGGGTAAGGATGGCAATGACTGCTACCGAAATCCCAACAATGAGAAGAAAAGGAGACATCCCTTCGCGGTAGTAAACCAATAACAGCGAGGCAAACACAATCGCTGTTCCAAAATCTTTTTGTAACAGAATAAGACCCACGGGAATAGCCATCAACGTTAGCAAAATGAGTTGGTTCCGCAGGTTATCCATTTTGAACCCGACCGAACCAATAAATTTGGCTACGGCCAGAGCGGTAATAAATTTCGCAAACTCCGAGGGCTGCACACCAAACGATCCTACGCCAATCCATGACTTATTCCCCCCCACTTCCTTACCAATAACCGGTATCAATAAAAGAACGAATAAAATTATTCCATAGAATAGATAGGCGAACGCTTCATAAAAGCGCATATCAATAATGATAATGGCGAAAATGATTGCTACTGAAGCGGCTATAAAAATCAGCTGACGTCCGGAGTTTAGTGAAAGATCCCAAATCGTTTGATTGGCTGTTTCGTCATACACCGCTGCAAAAATGTTTATCCAGCCCAACGCCACCAGAACTATATAGAGTAATACCGTTACCCAATCCAATTTGCCTGATATGTCCGCTTCATTTCTCATTCAAAATTTCCGGCCAGCACATACTTCTCAATGTGCGGGCGTTTTGTCTGGCCAAACAAATACTTCTCAATCATTAAACTGGCTATCGAGGCTGCTGCACGCGCACCCTGGCCCGCATCTTCAACATATACCGAGATAGCAATTTTAGGATTGTCGCGGGGTGCGAAGGCAATAAACACAGAATGATCAAACAGCGGGGGTGCATTTTGAACCGTTCCCGTTTTACCACATACAATTACATCCGCCAGTTTAGCGCGGTATTGGCCCGTTCCTTCCTCTACCACTTTTTGCATTGCATCTACAGCAACAATAAAGTAGGCTGAATCAATCGTGGTGTAATGACGCTCCGCATATTGCGGGAGTGGCTTACCCTCCTCGCCAATGGCCTTAACCAGATGCGGGGTATAGTAATAACCTCGATTTGCAATGGTTGCAGCAAAGTTGGCCATTTGAATCGGTACAACCAGATTTTCACCTTCCCCAATAGCCAGAGAATAAATGTTTGAAAATTTCCAGGCCGGACTTTTATAGGCGCGATCGTAATACGCAGGGGTTGGAACCAAACCCTCTTTCTCATTGGGCAAGTCAATGCCTAACTTTTTACCAAAGCCAAAACTACCAATGTGCTTGTTCCACTCTGCCAGACCAATACGTGTATCTTCGTAGGTATCTTTGCTAATTCCTTGATTTAACATGCGCCTGAGAACATTGTGAAAATAGGGGTTGCACGAGTTGGCGATCGCACCACGCAAATCTTCATTTGAATGGGCTCCATGACAATTAATGATCGATCGGTCGCATCGAATTCGAGTGTCGGGTGTAAGAACTTTTTCCTGCAGGGCCGTCATAGCCTGCGCTATTTTAAAAATTGACCCGGGGCGATATTGCGCCATAAGCGGCCGATTGAACAACGGCTTTAGTGTATCCGTACTTATTAATTTAAAATTGGAGCTATAGCTTCTTCCCGTCAGTAGATTGGGATCATACGAGGGGCCCGAAACCAAAGAAAGGATTTCGCCTGAAGAAGGCTCGATGGCAACAATGCTGCCGGCTTTGCCTTTCATTAAAAACTCACCGTACTGTTGCAAATCTATATCGATTCCCGTAATCAGGTTTTGTCCGGGAACGGATAAGGTATCATACTCCCCATTTTTAAATGAGCCTTTTTCTATTCCCTTAACGTTACGAAGCTTAAAACGAACCCCGCGTTTACCCCGAAGTTGTTCCTCATAAAAAGATTCGATTCCACTTTGACCCACATAGTCGCCTTGCTTATAAATTTTAGATTGGTCGCGGGCGAGATTTTCTTTACTTATTTCGCTCACATACCCCAGAGCATTCGCCAGAGCCGGGGCTTCATACGAACGGCTGGTTCGTGCTTGCACATAAATACCTGGAAATTCATCGAGATAATCCTGAACCCGTGCAAAATCAACACTGGATAATTGATTTATGAAAAGCGTGGGTTTAAAGGGCGAGTATTCCTTGCGCGCTTTCATCTCTTTGAAACGCGCCTGTAACTCTTCTTTCGAAATTTCAAAAACCTCGCAGAATTTAAGTGAGTCAAAGTTTTTAACATCCTTCACCACCATTTCCAGATCGTACTCTGGTGAGTTATAGACAATCAGTTTCCCATTCCGATCAAAGATCAATCCCCGGAAGGGATACTCAACCTGGCGCAGAATGGCATTCCCATCGGCCAACTCGGCATACCGGTTATCCAATACCTGGATAAAGAAAAGTTTAACAAGGAAAATAATCCCAACCAGGATAAAAACAATTTGCACTATTTCCTTTCTACCTTCATTCATGACCGCCTGCGCTGAGGAGATAAATACTGAAGCAAAATAATAGCTGCCATAGTAAACAACAAGCTTCCGATCACTTTAAGCATGGTATACCAAAACAAAGCGAAGCCGGCTGCTTCTACAAAAAACAAAACGAGGTGATGCAGAAAAACCAAGGGTAAGGAATAGACCAAAAACCATTGCAATCCGTTGGCCGATAAAGTAGCAGACGAGTTTGCATCGTAGCCACCCTGCGGGGTGATGGCACTCAACCAGTAATTTCTTACATAGGCAATTAATACGGTGGCCAACGCATGAAGACCCATACTATTATAAAATATATCAACGGTAAACCCCAAGACAAAGCCAACCACCATCAATAGCAACGAATTCAACTCAATCGGCAGCAGCAAAATAAAAGCGATGTAAAAAAAACAGAAAGCGGAATTAAACAGCACCAGATTTCTTACTACCAATACCTGCACCAGCACATAAATGAAAAATAAAATAACCTGCACTATGCCTGACCGATTCATTTGGGATCTCCTATAGTTATTTGTTTCAACGAGTCCTGTTCGTTCTTCAAACGGCTCTTAATTATTTCAACAAAAGACAACCGGCCAAAGTCTTGAGCTAACTCGATGCGGATATCCCAAAAGGGCGCTTCTTCTTTAAGATTGGCCTCCCGAATTATGCCCACCAATATGCCATCTGGAAATACCGCGTTGTAACCCGAGGTAATCACGGAATCGCCAACAGCCGGGGCAGCATGCCGGGGAATAAACAATAAGTTTGAATATCGCATGTTAAGACCATCCCAACGAACGCTGCCCAACTGATTTGTTTTCTTTATTACACTCGAAACCTGCTCATCAACATTGAGCAATGAAATGAGCACCGCATAATGATCCGAAACAGATTTTACTTTCCCTACAGCTCCGGAGGTGCTGATGGCTGCCATGCCCGGAGTTATCCCATCTACAGCGCCCTTATCGATGGTGATGAAATTTTTATAAAGACCCGTAGAGTTACCTACCACCTTGGCGCTTACATATTCGTATTGATTGATCCGGGCCGTGTCGTGGTTTTGAATAACATACTCCCCAAGCTGATTCTTTCTTTCCAATTGGGTACGCAAGCTGGCATTTTCAGCAGCCAATTCTTCATTGATCGTACGCAACGAAAAATACTCTCGTACGCCCTGCGAGAATCCTATAATGTTGGCAGCAATCTGATTTGAAGAGTTAAAATATTTTGTGCTTTGGTATTGATTATTTTCAACCACCAGCCAGGCGCACGATAACTCCAGAAGAAAGAATGTGAAAAAAGCCCGGTACTCGAAAATAAAATTTAAGAGCCGCTCCATTCATTAAGTCATCAATATCTTTCGGTAATGATCAAGGTTCTTTAAGGTGGCCCCGGTACCCCGTACCACGGCACGCAACGGATCATCCGCTACATGAATTGGTAATTTGGTTTTTAAAGAAAGACGTTTGTCTAATCCGCGCAACATCGCACCTCCGCCAGTCAAATAAATTCCCTGCTCATAAATATCGGCCGAAAGTTCAGGAGGTGATAATTCTAGTGCCTTAAGCACGGCCTCCTCTAATTTTGATATTGATTTGTCAAGTGCAAAGGCAACCTCTGAATAAGAGATCTTTATTGTTTTCGGAATACCGGTCATTAAATCGCGGCCGCGGATTTCGTAATCATCGGGGCCGTCATCCAATTCAGTGAGCGCGGATCCTACTTCAATTTTCACCCGCTCGGCCGAACGTTCACCGATCAAAAGGTTATGTTGCCTGCGCATGTAATCCAGAATATCCCGATTGAAGGTATCGCCTGCAATGCGAATGGATTGATCACATACAATCCCCGAAAGGGCGATAACGGCAATATCGGTGGTACCTCCGCCAATATCTACAATCATATTACCCACCGGCTGTTCAATATCAATGCCTATACCAATGGCCGCAGCAATCGGTTCGTGAATCATATAAACTTCTTTCGCATTGGCATGTTCTGCCGAGTCGCGCACAGCTCGCTTCTCCACCTCTGTAATAGCCGATGGAATGCAGATGACCATCCGCAAAGAGGGCGGAAAAAGTTTGCGCCCCGTATCAATCATCTTGATCATTCCACGAATCATCATTTCAGCTGCATGGAAGTCAGCGATAACACCTTCTTTTAAGGGCCGAATGGTTTTAATATTATCGTGGGTCTTTTCATGCATTTGCATGGCCTCGCGACCAATGGCAAGCACCTTGCCCGAGGCGCGATCCAATGCGATAATAGATGGCTCATCTACTACTACTTTGTCTTTGTGAATGATCAGTGTATTGGCGGTACCCAGGTCGATAGCAATGTCCTGAGTAAAAAAATCAAAAAGTCCCATTCGTTCCCTTAAGGTAAAAAGTTATAAGGCACGAAATTACAGAAATAAATGGGGGATTTATAAGCAATAAAGTGGGAAAAACTTACAGCGTATTAATGCTTGAAATGCCGCGTGCCTGTAAAGACCATCGTCATGTTGTGTTGGTCGCAATAGGCAATTGAGTCCTGATCTTTAATGGAGCCACCGGGTTGAATAACCGCCTCGATGCCCTGTTGATCGGCTATCTCCACGCAATCCGGAAAAGGGAAGAAGGCATCGGAAGCCATGACAGAACCCTTCAGGTTAAAACCAAAAGCGGCCGCTTTCTCGATGGCTTGTTTAAGCGCATCTACCCGGCTTGTTTGACCAACACCACTGGCAAGCAACTGGCCATTTACAGCCAGAATAATGGTGTTTGATTTTGTGTGCTTACAGATTTTACTGGCAAAAAGTAAGGCCTCGGTCTGCTCCCCGGTTGGCTTGCGTTTGGTTACAATTTTTAAATCTGCCGCGGAATCGGTTTTAAGATCCAGATCCTGTTCAATTACACCATTCAGCAGGCTTTTGAATTGTTTTACCACCTTTAGTGGCTGCTTTTGCTTAAGAATAATTCGATTCTTTTTTGACTTTAGAAGTTCGAGTGCCTGTGATTCAAAGTCGGGGGCAATCAGGATTTCGAAAAACAGTTTATTAATCTCTTCGGCTGCAGCCAGATCCAGTTTCTGATTGGTTGCGAGAACACCGCCAAAGGCAGAAATGGTATCTGCCTGAAATGCTTTCAGGTAGGCGGTTTTAACATCGTGGGCTGTTGCCACGCCACAAGCATTGGTGTGCTTGATGATTACAAAAGCTTTCTCACCATCAAATTCTTTCACCAAATGAATGGCAGCGTCTACATCCACCAGATTGTTATAAGAAAGTTCCTTCCCGTTTAATTGATCGAAGAGATCTTCAAGGGCACCAAAGAAAACACCTTGTTGATGCGGATTCTCGCCATAACGCAATACTTTACCTTGTGTTACACTAGCCTTAAAACTAGGCAGTTGTTGTACCTGATTGAAATAGTTGAAAATAGCTGAGTCGTAATGCGAGGTTACATCAAAGGCTTTTGCTGCAAAACGCTTTCTATCGGCCAATTCAGAAGCCCCCTTTTTTTCCTGTAACAATTCAAGCAATTCCTGATATTGACTCCGGGCAGAGACAATCAGAACATCGTTGAAATTTTTCGCTGCCGCGCGAATCAAAGAAATCCCGCCAATGTCAATCTTCTCCACTATGTCCGCTTCACTTCCACCTCCGGCTACCGTTTCTTCGAATGGATATAAGTCCACAATCACGAGATCAATCGGGCCAATCTTAAACTCTTCGCTTTGACTGATATCCCCTGCGTGATCTCTTCTGTAAAGGATCCCTCCAAAAACTGCCGGATGCAACGTCTTTACCCGGCCTCCAAAAATCGAAGGATATCCGGTTAACTTCTCTACCGGTGTAACCTTATACCCCAGCTTTTCAATAAAGTCCTGAGTGCCACCGGTTGAAACAAACTCCACCCCTTGTTTACCCAGAAAATGAATGATTGGATCCAGATTATCTTTATAAAAAACAGAAACAAGGGCACGGGAGATTTTCTTAGAAGACATGGCGTTTTATTGAGGTGCAAAAATGCATTATTCCAGAAAATATTCCACGTAAAAGGTACGGGTAATTACCCTGTCTAATTTGTCCTATATACCTTTCGTGTTGCCACTAAAACTATTAGAAGCCATTTCCCAAAATAATGGAGCTCTCAGCCTGAGCCAGTCTTAGGCTATAGCGTGTTAGAAAAGAGGTTTCGACAAGCTCAACCTGACACATACTCTATTTTTGAGATGGTTTCTAATACTGTAGCTTCGCGAAGGCAATTCCATAAATCTGAAACTCTTTCTTCACATAGAACTTACCAAGTGGCAAGACGTTGGGTATGAAAAACCGCTTCTTACCTATGCTACTTCGCTCACAGAAAATTTAATTGGAGCCGAGATGGATAATCAATCGGATGCAGCCATCGCAGATCTGGTTATCAGGCTTTGCGACCAGATGCAATCCATTTTTGTGTTTATCCAGGCACAGCCGGAGGAACCCTTGGGGGCTACACTGAAAGTGTTAAATCACTTGCTTCGATCTAAAAATAAAATTTACTCCGTGGCTGTTATGGGCAGCAATCTACTGGCAGAGCGATTGATGAATACTTTGCTGGAAAAATATGGCCGGGAAGATAGTACTGATAAAATCAAAACCCGGATTCGGGAATTTGCGTTAGCTTAAGCCGGGCAGGTAATCGCGCTCTTCAAATTCCTCGGCCTCAATGGTAAAGTCATCGGCATCCATAAATGCCGGAAACTTATCGCGATAAGCCTGCAACGCATGCGCACTCAACTCCAATGTTTTAATCGCCTCCACACTTTCAACAGAATAAAAAGAATCCCCTCTGGGTCCGATAAACGCAGAATGTCCATTGTACTCAACGCCATTTCCGTCCAGACCCACACGATTTACACCTACGGTATAGCTTAAGTTTTCAATAGCTCTTGCTTTAAGTAAAGTCTCCCAGGCATTGCCGCGCACCATGGGCCAGTTGGCAACATATATCAATAAATCGTAGGCAGGTTTTTTTAGCGAGGCGTTCCACCGGTTACGGCTCCACACAGGAAAACGAAGGTCGTAACAAATTAAAGGACAAATGCGCCATCCTTTCCAATGACCAATCAGTAAGCTTTCGCCCGGAGTATAAATCTGATGTTCTTCCGCCATGCGAAAGAGATGTCGCTTATCGTACGTTTTATAATTACCCCCTGGTTCCATCCACAACAACCGGTTGTAAAACCGATCGTGAACATTTGCAATAAAACTACCTAAAATCAGCGCTCCGGTTTGATCCGCCATCTGCTTCATCCATTTGAAGGTGCGCATATTCATATACTCCGCGAGTTTGGGGGCTTTCATAGAAAAGCCTGTGGTAAACATTTCGGGGAGCACAATTACATCTGTGGGCTCACTGATCTGCCAGATTTTCTCCTCAAACATGGCCAAATTGGCCCCAATGTCCTCCCAATGGAGATCAGCTTGAATGATGGTTACTTTTAAATCCTGCATAGCAATAGCAAACGGACTGCAAAGAAAGCAAATACGGGCTTAAATTTTTAAACCTTTGATGAATAAAAACCCTTTAAAGTTTTCTGAGAAGAGCTCCCGCCTTCTCAAGGGTTTCCTCCCCTTTGGCAAAACAAAAGCGAAGCAATTTATGGTCGGACTTATCCTGGTAAAATGCTGAAACCGGAATGGGGGCCAATTTTTTCTCCCGGGTCATCCACTCAGCCATATCCATTTCATTTTTAGTGGATGCGCCCTCGTAAGACAAAAGCTGAAAGTAGCTGCCGGAACAAGACAGTGGTTGAAATGAAGATCCTTTAATCTGATCAAGAAATAAATCTCTTTTCTTTTGATAGAAGCCTCCAAGCGAAAGATAATGATCGGGGGTGGTTAAATATTCTGCCAACGCCAACTGCACCGGGGTGTTTACACTAAACGTAATAAACTGATGGGTCTTCCGGATCTCTTTAGTCAGATTTTCCGGAGCTACCGCGTACCCTACCTTCCACCCGGTGGCATGAAATGTTTTGCCAAACGAAAACACGGCTACACTTCGCGCGGCTAGTTTTGGAAATTTTAAAACGCTTTGATGCTCCTGCTTATCAAAAATAATCCGTTCGTATACTTCATCACTTAAAACAACCAATTCATTAGCAACGGCAATCTGCTCAAGTTCCTTTAAATCCGATTCCGATAAAATAGCCCCTGTTGGATTATGCGGGGTATTTACAATAATCATCCGGGTGCGGGAGGTGATCTTGCTCTTCACTTCTTCCCAATCGATAGTAAAGAAGGGTGGCTTTAATTTAATATGAACCGGCACACCGCCATTCAACCGAATAGACGGGTTGTAAGAATCGTAAGCCGGATCGAATACAATTACCTCATCGCCTTGTTTAACAAAAGCAGCGATGGCCGAGAAGAGTGCCTCTGTACCGCCCGCTGTTATGGTTACTTCAGTTTCAAAATCAATTTCACGCTGGTAGGTTTTCAAAACTACTTCGGCTACCGCCTTTCGCAAAACACCCGTGCCGGGCATAGGCGCATATTGGTTGTGCCCCGCCTTCATGTTCTTGAAAATGAGTTCAATCAATTCCTGCGATACGGGAAAATCCGGGAAACCTTGGGAGAGATTTATCGCTCCTTCCTCGGCCGCCAGGCGCGACATCACAGTAAAGATAGATGTACCCACTTCGGGGAGGCGAGAATTTATCAACATCAGATTTGATCGTTATCCTCGGTGCATTTAAAATTCATGGAATGGCCTTTATTTTTTCAAGGGAGCTACTATCCGATAATCTGTATCCACATCTCCCTTACTGATATCTGCCAATTTGCCTTTGAGCATTCTTTTCTTTAAAGGTGTCAGATAATCAATAAACAATTTGCCTTCAATATGATCGTATTCATGCTGAATGATGCGGGCCTTCATACCGGTAAATTCTTCTTCGAAAGCATTCCAGTGTTCATCAAAATATTTAATCCGCACATTTTCTTTACGCCAAACTTCTTCCCGGATGTTGGGAATACTGAGACAGCCTTCTTCAAAATCCCATTCTTCGCCACTTTCGGTTAAAACCTGAGGATTGACAAACACTTTTTTAAAATCAGCTAGGGTAGGTTCATCGTCCAGGGTAGTGCCATCCACCACAAAGAGTCGGATACTCTTTCCGATTTGGGGGGCTGCCAACCCAATGCCGTGAGCCCCGTGCATAGTTTCAAACATGTTTTCCACCAGCTCTTTTAAGTCAGTACCTTCCTTGATATTCGTTGCACGCTTGCGCAATACCGCGTCACCGTAAACCACTATGGGATAAATCATCGATCAAAATTAAATGACAAAGGTAAGGCACATTCCATGAATTTAAAGAGTTGCCTTTGCAGAATTTGAAGCTATAACCCATCTAATATCCTTTCATCCGCAGGTAGTCCTGCAAAATCAAGGTCGCGCTAATTCTATCTACATTTCCCTTTACCTGTCTGTTTTTCTTCTTCATGCCCCCGTCAATCATAGCCTGTTGCGCAAGTGAACTCGTAAAACGTTCGTCCATAGTTTGAATGGGTATTTCAGGAAAAGTTTTACTAAATGCTTCGATGAATTTGCGAACGGCTGGCGCGGTTTCGGAATCGGTATTGTTAAGTCTCTTCGGCATACCGATCACCACCTCATCGACTGTTTCTTGCTTAAAATAATTTTTTAGAAACGAAAGCACCTGCGGGGTTTCAACCGTATTCAGCGCGGTAGCAATTATCTTTAGGGGATCCGTTACTGCCAGGCCCGTGCGCTTGGTACCGTAATCAATCGCGAGAATTCGCCCCATTCGGGAATCAGGTATTAATTGAGTTTTGTCTTCTCGAAAAACTTCTTTCTTACTTCATTTTCTAGCGCCATCGCTTTAGGAAAAAGAATTTCATTCTCAACGCGGGCATGTACCTTCAGGTTTTTCTCAAATTGAATCAACTCGGAAAAAATAACCTTTACGTGCAGGGGGGCATCGGCTGTCAGGTGATAGTCTTTGGTGATTTTTCTTATTCCCTCCATTTCGTCATCATGTGCCACGTGTTCGATCGCGCATTTTTGCAAAGAGTATTTTTCCATAAGCTGATAAAGTCTTGATGGATTATACTGGCCGTGGGCAGCTCGCTCAAGCATCATTATATACTTAAACATAGAGTCCTCCTCTTCATAGATATGATGAATAAAATCTTCCAGGAAGAGTGGGAACAAAGTCTTTAAGTCCTTTTCAATGCCATTGTAATCGGGATGGTTTGCCTTAAAACCTTTCAGAAGTTGCCCGATATAAGGGAGTTTTTGCTTTACAAATAAGTAATGGGCGTGTTTTAAGTATTGAATAATAAGATCAATGGGGTAGCTGATCAGCGGTAGTTCCGACTCATCAAAATTTGCTTCGGGGCTTTCCAATTCACGCACCACCAAATCCACACTCAGCCCCTTGGCCTGGCAAACTTGCTCAAGCGTCTGTTCCGAATATTCATAGAATTTAATGCCAAAATAGAAAAGCACGTGAGCCCGCACGTTGTCCTGATCCACCAGCTCGCTTATACTTTTACTCCTTAAGGCTATTTTTTCCATCAATTGGGTAAATATAGTAAACTCATAGTAGCGAAAGTCTCACCCTAACAATTAATTTGGCAATTCGTTATAGAACTAAAATCGAATCGAAATAGTATGGAAGAGCAGAAGAATTCATCGTATCAGATTAGTTTACCCCTGATTTTATGCATTGGCCTGGCCGCAGGCGTCCTTATCGGAGCCAGCCTTACAAATAAAAGTGGCTCGGGCGATATTGGTAATGACGTACAAAAAATGCGGGAAGTACTGAGTCTTATAAAAAATGAATACGTAGATAAAGCCGAAACGGATGTGTTAGTAGAAGATGCTATTGAGCACATGTTGGGGAAGCTGGATCCACACTCCTCGTATTTATCTGCAAAAGATCAGGTGGCTGCCAATGAAGACTTACGCGGAAATTTTGAGGGAATCGGAATTGAATTCAATATTTTTCATGACACCCTTGTTGTGGTGGCTGCCATGAGTGGGGGCCCCTCCGAATCGGTAGGACTCCGTTCGGGCGATAAAATTGTAAAGGTGAATGACACGAATATTGCAAGTGTAGGGTTATCTAATCTTGATGTTCAAAAGCATTTGAAAGGACCAAAGGGCACAGAGGTAAAGATTGAAGTAATCCGGAAGAATGTGAAAGAGCCCATTACCTTCAACATCATTCGCGATAAGATTCCGCAGTATTCGGTTGACGCATCGTATATGATTAACCCAGACATTGGGTACGTTAAAGTAAATCGATTCTCGCAAACCACGTATGGCGAAGTAAAAGATGCCGTTAGTAAGTTAAAGAAAAGCGGAATGACCAAACTTATTCTTGACCTGCAGGGAAACCCCGGGGGGTATATGGATCAGGCTATTGGCATAGCCGATGAGTTTTTAAAAAAAGGAGAAAAGATTGTTTTCACTAAAGGGCAGGAATCAAAATATAACGAAGAAAGTTTTGCCACGGACCGAGGAGATTTTGAACAGGGGGACCTGATAATTCTTGTTAATGAAAGCAGCGCTTCGGCTTCAGAAATTGTGGCAGGCGCCTTACAGGATAACGATCGTGCTTTGATCGTAGGCAGACGGTCGTATGGAAAAGGGTTGGTACAACGCCCGTTTAGTTTAAATGACGGGGCCGAAGTACGACTTACCATCTCCCGCTATTATACCCCGAGCGGCCGTTCCATTCAAAAGCCTTATGATAATCTGGAGGAATATGAAAATGATATTTC
>JAEUUB010000375.1 GCA_016787745.1 Cyclobacteriaceae bacterium | reverse complement strand
CTCTTGCTCGCTTGCGCCTTGTTTATATCCTATTTCAAAATTGAATCCCGGGATTACTGGATAACGGTATGGGTGGTTATTCCCTACATTCTTCTGGTATGCTTTTCCAAAATAGGTTCATCTCTAAGCCGGATAACCTATATCACTTTCCTCTATCTTTTTTTTGCAACGGCCGCTTTTGCTACACAAGGAGCATTCAGCGTTCAACGGTTTATGATAAAGAAGCGGGTTGACTCTCAATTTAAATTTGCGAGTGGTTATTTAATTGATCGGGATGTGCTGGCGGAATATTTGTTGAACGAAAGCTTGGGTAAAATCCCTGCTGACGCATTTATTCAAACCCGACTGGCCAGCCCGTTTTTAAGCAAAGCGGCTGTACGGCAAAAAGTTAAGCAAGTATATCTTAATTCTTATCTCGATCGATACGATATTAAAATCTATCTGTATAGCGCCAGCAAGGAGCCTCATGACGACCTAACCCAGGTGCCCTTGTCGGTGTTAGAATCAGAACTAAGTACGCCTACCAACGAGACCGAGTATCCGGGATTATATTTTATTCGGTCGGAGGGGGTTAAAGCAGGCAAGCGATACTTTGCCACAGTACCCATTCTCCGGTTTGATCAGATTATTGGATACGTGGCCTTAGACCTCTCGCTTAAAAGAATCATTCCTCAGAATGTATATCCCGAACTTTTGGTAGATAATCGATTTGATGAGTATTTCGAAAATCGAGATAAAAGTTTTGCCTTTTTATCCAACAAAGGAATCATAAGTAGTTTTGGAAATTTTAATTACGAGCGTGATTTTGATTTTGCTTTATTGGATGATCCGGCATTCTATGAAACGGGCGTTAAGGAAGCCGGGTTTATTCATACCGGTATTGAAGACGAGCTGAATCGGGTAGCGGTAGTGACATCAATGGATTATCCTTCGTTTTTTGTTCTCACAAATTTCTCTTTCTTCTTTATTATGGGAATGTTTGTTGTGGGAACAGGCTTATTGATTTACGGATTATTTGTCTGGATCACGGGCGGGAAAATCAATTATGCCGCCCGGATACAACTTTACATTTACATGGCGTTTGTAATCCCGCTGGTGGTTGTTACACTAACCACACTTAATCGGGTAACCCAGTCAGCCGAGAACCAGTTGAATCAGGACTTCAGAAACAATGCCAAGGTAATTGGAGAAAATCTCGAACCTCTGATGACAGAATATTGGAAGGGACCTGTTTTGAATATTGAGGAGTTGGAAAACCAGGTGGCTGACATTTCCGGATTTTCGAATATCGATATCTCGGTGTATGACCCTTCGGGTAGAATTTTGGTAACCAGCCAACCGGGCATTTTGGAAAACCAACTTACATCCGGTTTGATGAATAGAAAAGCCTGGGAACAGATATTCATTGAAGGTGAGAATTCTCTGATTATGAATGAACAAATCGGCTCCCTGATTTTTAACAATTCATACTTTGCTTTAAAGTCTACCGAATCAGGGACTAAACTGGGTGTATTGAGTGTTCCATTTTTTGAGTCGGGGTTATCATTGGAAACTACCCAGATAAATGTATTGGCGAATGTGTTAACTGTGTTTACCTTAATATTCATAGTATTTTCTGTTCTGTCCTTTTTTATTGTTGACTTACTGACGTTTCCCTTGCGATTTATTACGCGTACGTTAAGTCGAACTACCCTTACGGGAAACAATGAGGTGCTGCAATGGAAATCAAAGGATGAAATTGGCTTGATGGTGGATGAATACAATAGAATGTTAAAAAATCTTGAACAAAGTAAAATAGAACTGGCCCGAAGCCAGAAAGAAAGTGCCTGGCGAGAGATTGCCCGGCAGGTAGCTCATGAGATTAAGAACCCTCTTACTCCTATGAAGTTGACTTTGCAACAAATGGAAAGCTTTTTAATGAAGGAGGGATTAGATAAAGAGCGGTCAAAACAGTCTATCAAAACCTTGCTTACCCAGGTAGATATCTTAAATGAAATAGCTTCCTCGTTTAGTGCGTTTGCCCGCATGCCGGCTCCCATCTTACAAAAAGTTGATTTGGCTTTGGTGATAAGAAAAAGCGTTGATTTGTTTTCTACCTCCGAGACGGGAACCGTGAGCTTCCAGGAAGCAGATCGACCTGTGTTTATAATGGCAGATGAACAATTACTTCACAGAATAATTTCCAATATTATTCTGAACGCGCTGCAGTCAGGCAGTCAACGGAAAGTACATGTAAATATTTATCTGGAGTTCCAGAACCATCAGGTGGAAGTTATCATTAAAGACAATGGAGATGGCATTGATCCGGAATTACATGAAAAAATATTTTTACCCTATTTCTCTACAAAGCAGTCAGGGTCAGGACTTGGATTGGCAATCGCCAAGCAAGGGATTGAGCAGAGTGGGGGAACCATAGGCTTTAAGCCTGCCCCCGAAGGAGGTACCATTTTTACAATTCGGTTTCCCTTAGCCTAGCCGTTGTTTTTAATTACCGTTTTAGGTTTTTCATGATTCTGTTGGTGAACACAAAGTCATCCAATTCCTTTACGCCTGAATTCATGATATCCTGATTCGACCCTTCCCACAATTTATTTCCTTTTGAAAGGAACATAATTTTTTCTCCGATCCCCATTACAGAATTCATATCGTGTGTAACCACAATCGTAGTGATGTCAAATTCATGGGTTATTTCCATAATAAGTTCATCAATAACTGTGGCCGTTTGGGGGTCAAGTCCCGAGTTAGGCTCATCACAAAAAAGGTAGTTGGGATTATTTACAATGGCACGTGCAATACCCACTCGTTTTTTCATTCCACCACTTATCTCCGAAGGCATTTTTTTGTTAACACCCTCCAGGCCAACCCGCTTTAAACAGAAATTAACCCGTTCAATTTTTTCTCCTGCAGGCATAGTTGTAAGGATATTCAATGGAAACATCACATTTTCCTCCACATTCTTCGAATCAAACAAGGCTCCTCCTTGAAATAGCATGCCTATTTCTCTCCGGATCTCCGACTTCATTTCTTTATCGGCTTGCGTGAAATTTCGCAGGTCATAATAAACAATTCCTGTGTCGGGCTGTAAGAGCCCAACAATACACTTTAGAAGAACGCTTTTTCCCGTACCACTTGATCCAATAATGAGATTTGTTTTTCCTTTATCGAATTCACTGGAAATCCCGCTAAGGATAACCTTATCGGCAAACGACTTTGAAATATTGTTAATCTTAATCATGTGCTACAATAACAAATAGGCCAGGAAATAGTCTGCCAATAATACCGCCATTATGCTGGTGGTTACTGCACTGGTACTCGCAATACCCACTTCCAGCGCACCACCCTGCGTATAATATCCCTTATAGGATGAAATGGAACTAATCAAAAAAGCAAATACAAAAGATTTAATAAGTGCGAATGTTATAAAGTACGGGTTGAAGCCATACCGGATTCCATAGATATATTCTGTGGAAGTTAAGGAGCCTGTGAGGTTTCCAACAATATACCCTCCAATAATCGCGCACACAGCGGAAACAATGACAAGAAGGGGATACATCATTATGGAGGCAATTATTTTTGGGAGCACGAGATAAGACGATGAATTAATGCCCATTACTTCCAGGGCATCAATCTGTTCTGTGATCCTCATGGTTCCAAGCCCTCCCGACATGCTGGAGCCCACTTTACCCGCGTAAATGATGGCCATAATAGTTGGGGCTAGTTCAAGCACGGTCATTTCTCGTACCACTTGCGCAATTACAAAACGAGGTACAAAAGGGCTTATTAGGTTGGCCGCGGTTTGAATAGTGGTAACCGCACCCATAAAGGTGGATACCAGCATAAAGAGAAGAATGGATTTTACGCCAATGTGTACACATTCTTCTAACGTAAGCGTATAGTAGGTTTTAAATGTTTCGCGTCTTACCAGGAGGGATCCCAGAAAAAGTATGTACTTACCAAAACCTTTCATGCAATAAACTTCATATGCTATATTGCTCAAAGATAAAATATTTTCTCATGAACAAGTTGATTGTGGTGACGGGAGGAACCAAGGGCATTGGCAGGGCTATTTTAGAACGTTTTGCATCGGCTGGTTTTGATTTAGTTACCTGTGCGCGTAAACAGGCAGATCTCAATAAATTAAAAGATGATTTTGAAAAGAAATATAAGGTGATGGTGATGGTTCGGTCTGTGGATATGGCCGACAAGGAGCAAGTTCAAATATTTACAAACTACGTTAAAAGTCTTGATCGTACAATCGATGTTTTGATAAACAATGCCGGGAATTTTATTCCAGGCTCTGTATTAGAGGAACCAGAGGGCACACTGGAAAGCATGATTCAGGGAAATTTATATAGCGCATACCACACCACGCGCGCGTTGGCGGGTCGTATGAAATCAACCCGGTCGGGTCATATTTTTAACATTTGTTCAATAGCCAGCATTAAGGCTTACCCCAATGGGGGTTCATACGCTATTTCAAAATTTGCCTTGTTAGGTTTTTCCAAAGTCCTTCGCGAGGAATTGAAAGAACACGGAATCAGAGTA
>JAEUUB010000360.1 GCA_016787745.1 Cyclobacteriaceae bacterium | reverse complement strand
CTTTAGCCGAAGGGATATCTTTTATTCATTTTAATGATGATCATGATCTTGTACGGCCATACCAATGTAGAGCGATGAGAACATCGTAAATACATAGGCCTGAATGGCCGCTACCAACAACTCAATCAAATTAATAAACAGGGAAATCAATGACGCTCCAACACCAACCGCAACACTTTTAAAAATAAACGTAAGGCAAATAATTCCTAAGATCACAATGTGACCTGCGGTGATAGCCACAAACAAACGAATCATCAACGAAAAGGGCTTTGTGAAGAGGCCCACTATTTCTACAGGCAAAATAACAGTGCGCAGCCAAAGCGGAACCCCGGGTGTCCAAAACACGTGCCCCCAGTATCCTTTGTTGCCGCTAAACGTGGTAATTAAAAATGTTAGCACGGCAAGCGTCATGGTAACAGCAATGTTTCCGGTAAGATTACCGGCTCCAGGCAAAAGGCCTAACAGGTTTCCGAATAAAATAAAGAAAAACAACGTAAGCATGTAGGGCAAATATTTTTCATATCTGGGCCCAACATTTGGCTTTACAATTTCATCACGAACAAAAATGATCACCGGCTCAAAAAAGGATTGAACACCCTTTGGTGAAGCGCCTTTATTTGCCTTGGCTCCCTTAGCCACCGATCCGAAAATAAACAGCAAAAGCCCGGAGGTAATCAGCAGCATCATCACATTCTTGGTGATGGAAAGATCAAACACCGCTTTGCCCGACTCGGCCAGGGTAATGTGATTATGCTCTAATTTATATCCGTTGTACGCTACTTCTTTATGGTGCTTGTAGAAATTGCTTGACATAAAAATGTCCAGCCCCTTTTCTTCGGAATAAACAATGATGGGGAGTGGAATCACTAACCAATCGGCAATGTGCCATTGGTGGTCGTCTTTTACGTGATGCAAAATAACCTCGCTGGCATTGAAGGGTTCCGACTCTTTATGGCCGGCTTCATCCGATGCAAAAACAGGGGCAAAAAGACCTGCTAAAACGGTCAAAAAGAGAGCCAAAAACGTTGATTTTGAATCAAAAAACAGCTTATTCATTAGTATCGGAACAAAGGCTTTTAATTGGACTGCAAAAGTATCAATTATACATTCTCAAAAAAATTGTTTTGGTTGAATTTTGGCTAATTATCTGGCTATTGTCAAAGGGCTTTATTCATTGCCCTTTCGGGTTAAAGCATAGACCTCAACTCCGGTAAAAATTATATAGATAAAGAGAAATAAACCCACATTACCTCTTATCTCAGCGGGCGATTTCCAGATCAGAAAAAAGACAAAAGCAAGACCTACGAGCATCTTCAGAATTATAGAAACCAGATAGAATTGAATAAACGAAGAAGGCTGTTTTTGCTTTACCCGGACGAGATTAAAAGTGAGTATTGTGGTAACAGCAAAACCAAAAAAAATAACTTCCATCCAAAACATGGGTAAACCCCACCATTCAAGTGCCCCTCCCATCCAGCATACCAAACCCAAAACCAACCCTACACCCGAAAGACCGAGAAAAATACGGATCATTAACTAATCCTTGTTAAGGGTTTTATAAAGTTGGTACATGAGACCACCAAATAACAAAAAGACAAAGGTGATGAGGAAAACCGGATATTTTAATTCCAGGTATTGATCGAGCTTAAGGCCCAGCCAGGCACCCACACCCAACGTTACTAACATCTGCAGGCCCAGCCCACTGTACTTTATAAGAGAATTTGGTTGTTTCATGCCGGCCGGATACTTGATCTGAACTCAGACTAGAAACCAGAATCCATCAATTTTAATTGGCGCGGGCTTCTTCCGGGCGAAGGGCATGCATCCCATTCGATTCGCCAATCTTTATTTCCTTGATAATAGCGCCCATCTTACAACTTCCGTTGAAAACAGCCCCGGGTTCAACCACCAGCTTGCCCGTAATAATATCGCCATGGATTTTAGCGGTTGCTTTCAAAATCAACAACTCTGAAATTTCGAGTTTGCCCTTTACTTCTCCTTCTATATCGGCATTTTGAGCAATGATGTTTCCTTCTACATGACTGGAGTGGCCCAACGCAATTTTTGATTTGGATTTAATACTCCCCAAT
>JAEUUB010000255.1 GCA_016787745.1 Cyclobacteriaceae bacterium | reverse complement strand
CTCGCAATTATTAGCCGAGCTAAACGGAGTGATGGTATAGGTTACTGTAACATCTACTCCCGTAGAGTTAGTATAAGAGTCTGTGATAGGAAGATTAGTTGCAACCACTCTGTCCGGAGCGGGTGGCACATTGATTGGATCTGAAGACGATACCGTATACGTGAATACGCTCGGCACCGCATTTCCCAACGTATTGATATTCTGGGTCTGGATATTGTAATTCAATGCCGTACTGCAAACAGGGTCTACCACATTGGCACCCACCGGTTCGGGATGTACTGTAACCTTGAAGGTGAACACGGACCCTTCACAATCGTCCGCCAGACTAACAGGGGTTACTGTATAGGTAATCTCTACATCCGCATTCGTAATGTTTGTATAGACATCATTAATGATTGCTGTAGAAGCAACATTTCGGTTCGGTCCCGGAGGAACCGCCAATGGATTATTTGACGTGACGGAATACTTAAACTTACTAGGCACACTATTCCCGGTACCGACCGTGTTTATCACATTCTGCAAATCGAAATTTACGGGAACATCGCTGCAGCGTTGTGCCACCGTGTTAGGTCCCAGGGGTTCAGGGTGAATTGTAACTACCACATCAAAGGGTGCCCCCTGACAATTTCCGGTAGTACTGAACGGAGTAATGGTATAGGTAATCAATACGTTCGCACTGGTTGTATTGGTATACGTGTCTGTAATGGGCGCGCTGCTGGCCACAGGTCTGTTTTTACCCGCTACTGAAACGTTCCCAGGATCGGAGGAAATAACGGTATAGGTAAACTGACTGGCAACAGAATTTCCCAACAGATTTATGTTTCTGGTTTGGATGTTGTAATTGATTTGCTCATCGCTGCATACCGCATCCGTATCTGCTAACCCAATCGGTTGAGGTCTTACTGTAACAGACACAGTAAACGGATCGCCCACACAGCTATTTGCACTGGTTGGTGTAATTGTATAAACCACTACCTGGTTAGATCCCGTTACATTGATCAGAATATCGTTGATCAC
>JAEUUB010000193.1 GCA_016787745.1 Cyclobacteriaceae bacterium | reverse complement strand
CAACCAAACCAAAATTCCCGAAACCATGGATAAAAGCGCGCCACGGCTGCTAGCTCTTTTCCAATACAAGCCAAAGACCAATGGCGCGAACAAAGATACCAGACTTAGGATAGAAGAAATACCTACCAATTCATAAATATTTGAAAACAAACAGGCGATGCCGGTGGAGACCGCACTAAAACCCAAAACAGACACCCGTGTAATGGTTAGAAACTGATGATCTTCAAGCCGATGGCCAAGCAAGGGTTTTATAATATTTTCAGAAAAGATAGAAGCAGGCGCAAGCATAGCCGAACTGGTCGTACTCATAATGGCCGATAACAACGAGCCAAAAAAGAGTATTTGAACCGGCAGCGTAGCATGACTAAGTACCATGCTGGGAAGCGCCAGTTGAGTATCGCCATCTATAAACTCCGGATACAGATGGCGTACACAAAGACTTATAAACAACGGAATCATGGCTATTGTCAGGTACATGCCAGCCGCTATATAACAGGAGCGCACTGCTGTGTTAACTGAGTTTGATGACATGGAGCGCTGAAAAACATCCTGCGAGGGAATCGATCCCAGACCCAACACCGACCAGGCCGCCAGATAAATGACAATCTCTTTAAATTCGGGTTTGGGAAAAAACCGAAACGTACCGGGTTTTACTTCACTTAGAACCGAACTCACTCCGCCTGCTTTTTGCGATAGTATTACAGCCAGTACTAATAACCCACCAATAATGATAACACTCTGTATGAAGTCTGTAATAGAAATAGCCCACATGCCACCCACATATGTATAGCACGTAACCACCACAGCAGCTATAACCACGCCTTGCCAAATTTCAATTCCGGTAACCACCTTTAATATTAAACCCATGGCTACCAGCTGAGCCGCGATATACCCTACGTACGGTGGGGCTAAAAATGTACTGGCCACTAATTCCGTTCTTTGGCCAAAGCGTACTTTAAAAAAATCGCCTAACGTTAACAGATTCATATTGTAAAGTTTGCGGGCAAAAAAAAGGCCGAAGAGAACAAGACACAGCGCGGCCCCAAAAGGATCTTCAATAACGGAATACAAGCCTCCTTTTAAAAATTCAGAGGAAGCCCCAAAAACAGTTTCTGAGCCGAACCAGGTTGCAAATAAAGCTGATGAACTAAGAAGCAGTGGAAGGCTTCTGCCGGCTAACATGTAATCACCCGAAGTTTTAACTTTTCGTGAAGCCCAATAGCCAATAGCTACTGTTAATAGAAGATAAATAATTATAGAAGCGAGGAGCAAGTCGGGTTACGTCATGGATAACCCTAAAAATAAGAAAGAGAAAATCAAACTCATTATTTTTTACGATCTCTTTTTACCTGAAAGGTGCGGGTAACATTAAAGCCAAGATGGATGTCCCCATCAAAAAATTCACCCGTAGTTTCTGTAATAAAAGCGCGTTCTGTCAAACCCCGGGAGTTCGTCATGACCAGTTGAAAAACATGCCCTCCTGTTTCTATATCAATACCAAAACCCAGTGAGTTATAATATGGATTTTGATCGGGCACATTAAACCGATAATAATACTCTGAGGTAAGTGAAACGCTTCTCGAAACTTTTAGTCTGCCGCCCAGACCCAAAGCAAATTGATCGTTATTTTCAATAGACTGATCCACGGTATTTTTATGAACCATAGTGGGCATTATTTGAAGCGATAGCATGGAAGAAAACTTTCTTGCAATCAATATTTGCCCTGTGTAAGACATCCGGTCCTGTAAAGTAATATCGAAGGTGGCGTCTTCCTTTTTTGGAGAAGTTTGAACAGCCGCGTTTCCAAAGGCAGTAATAGTTATCGGTACTCGCTCGGATTGGCGTAATGCTTTATATCGCAAATAGCTGTCAATTGTTTTGTCGACAGAGTTCCTTCCAATTCCTACTCCCAGTCGATCCGTTATTCCGTATTCAAGGCCGAGGCGAACAAATGCCTGATCCAGTCCAAACAATTCATAGATTCCACCGTTGATGGCGCCAAAACGATGGGCAAAGATAAATTCAAGCTCCCCGTTACCCTTTGTTTCAATCGTTTGGCCATTTACCAGCCGGGTGCCTTTGAAGGTACTTAGTGTGTACACGTTCTCTTCGGGCGCGGATTCTTCCAGTTCTTTTAACAGATCGTCCTGACCATATAAAGTAGTTATGGAAAGAAAAAATAATAATGCTACTCTCATAGGGGTTTGTAGGTGAATTCAACGGTTACTTCAACTTCTTCCGCTATATTTTGCCAAAGCAATTGCGGAATTTTAATTTTATAATCCTCCAATTTAATCTTAAACATAGCCTTTGCATTTATTTTTCCATCCACCGATTCCATGGTCCCGGGTATGTCCACCTCCCGGGTAATGCCATGGATTGTTAGTTTGCCTTTCGCCTGAACCGATTGCACGCCTGTGCCGGAGCCAAACCCGCTAAACTTTCCTTGAAAGGTGGCCTTCGGATATTTTTCGGTATCCATATACTTCTCATTGAAGTGCTCCTTCATCAGCGATTTCTCGAATTCAAATTCTTTAATTGGAATGGAGAAGGCCACCTCCGAGGTTTCGTGATTGTAAATGCTTGCCGCTTTACTGTTCTCAGCCGTAATATCCTCTATGGCCGCGCTCGAAAAAAAAGTAACTTTTGATTTTTCGGTTGTGAATTTCTGAGCACTGCTCACCCCATAAAACATAAGTGCGCTAAAGCACAATAAAATTTTCATATCGGATTTTTTTTAATTGTTAGGTGCTCCATCATCCACCCAACATGCAATAAGATCAATTTGTGATTGCGAAAGGGTTAAGCCGCCAATCGGCATGGTTTTGTTGCTTGTGCGGATTTTAATTTTTGATGCATTTGCCTGAACTTTCGCTATGTCAGTCCAATCCCGGCCGCCTGTGCTGCTGTCGTGGCAGCCCGATAGATTGCAATTGGCTGTAAAAATTGGTTTAATCTCTGCCTGATAACTAATTCCGGTATTGCCTCGTGGCACCGTAACGGTCACCACTTTCTGGCAGTCCTCAGCATCTTTTACTACAACAGAATAATTTCCGGATTTGAGATTGGAAAAGGTATTTGTTGAACTAAAACCGGAGGTATTTAATTGATATAAATAGGGTGCTGTTCCTCCCGATCCCGTAATGATAATTACACCATTATCCGAAGCACATTCACTGTCACTCTGTTTAACTACCGATGCTGACAAATCCGTATCGGGCGAAGTGATTTCAATACTCACTGTAGATGTACACCCGTTTAAATCTTTTACCCAAACAACATGCGTACCAGGCCCTAAGTTTGAAAAAACAGGATTTGTCTGATAAGGTCCGCCATTTAAACTAAAGTCGTATCCTGGTTTACCGCCTGAAGCTTCTACCATCAGACCGCCATCAATGGACCGGCAACTGCTTGCATCTACTTTTGAAACCAATACAACGGCAAGTCCTGAATCTTCACAATTAATTCTATCTGATAGATCGTTGTACGCACATCCAAAGAGTGAAACACTTGCAATAATACCTGATATAATTTTACTAAATGGCCATTTCATTGCTTACCGGTATTTATTATAAAATGATTTGAAAACCATATTTTGAAAATATTGAAAAGAAAATAACCCTGCAACCTATTGCCATTTTTTAGACATTAATAGATCTATTAATGTTTCGTGGAATGATCTATTATTTAAGTAACCCGCACTCTTCAGTTGTTTTTAGCGCCTTCATCCACCCAACAAGCAATCATATCAATCTGCGCCTGCGGAAGACCTGCGGGTGCAATGTCCTGTGGCATCGATCGGTTTCCGGTTCTGGTTTTAATCGCGATAGCATTGTTTTGAACATTGGCAAACACACTCCAGTTTCGCTGCGCTCCATTATCTCCATTATGGCAACCCGATTTAATACAATTTGTTTGGAGGATCGGTGCAATGTCAGTAGCATAACTTATTCCGGTAGCACTCACAACCGTACTGTTTACCGTTAGGTTACAATTGACTCCATCTTTAATAGTAATTGTATAACTCCCAGCCTTTAAACCTGTAAATGTTGCCGTGGTGCCAAATGCGCCATCGCCTAATTTGTATTGATAGGGTGGCGTACCGCCGCTAACATTAGCAGTAATAGAGCCATTAGGATTCGAACAATCCGTTTGATTTGCAATAACCGGTGTGCCCGCTACGGGTGCTGCCGGTGAACTCAGGGTAATGCCAGAAAGCTCCTTCTCGCAACCATTGTTATCCTTTACAAACACGCTATACGTACCCGAACTTAAGTCAGTAAAGGTTGAGCCACTGCCATACGAACCTGAATTCAACTTAAACTGATAAGGCGTAGCTCCCCCGGAAGCGGATGCCGTTATGGTTCCATTATTTGTGCTGCAACTTGTTGGATCAACCTTTGAACCCAGGGTTATTGATAAATCACTCAAACTACAATCAACGGGTTTAGGCTCATCGTTGCTGGAACAGCTTGCATAAATCAGAAATGACAAGGCAAGAGCCAATGAAATGATGATTTTTAAATTTCTGACTATCATAAATAACTTAGTTTAGTTTATACTTAAGTCCAAAAAAAACTCCGAGGCTGGATAACTTTACATCCCCTTCCCCCACTCCAGCCAACGGAGCTTTTATAAACGGCTCGGCCTGCAAAAAGAATTTTGATCCGAGTTGATATTGAACCCCCAGGGAAAGATTGAGGATTTTAAACCACTCATTATTTTCTCGTTCTACCCCCGAGGAGTAATACCGATTACCATAATAGGTATTCACTGTGTATGTATAATTTTCTGTTAGCATAATGTAAGATGAAAGTCCTGCCCCAATAAAGAAGGAAGTTCTTGATCCCGGCTTTATCTGATAATATACATTTAAGGGGATATCCAAAATGCGACAGGCTCCATGTAACTCATCCGCAGTGTATCCAGAATAGACAACCTCTTCCTTGGAAGAATACTTTTTAAACGATCTGATTGCACCTGAAGAAACTGACCATCGTTTGGAAAATTGATATTCCACCAGGAGCGCATAGTTACTGCCTGCTGAAGCGGTGGGCCCAAATCCAATAGAAGAAAAATCAGGGGAAGCCAGTCCCCGAATGAAGATGCTTCGCTTTAAAAGTAAGGCTTCGTCCTCGGCTTCATTCTTTAATGCCGCTGTTGAGTCTTGCCTATTGCTTGTCTCAACGTCCTCAACAAGTATCAAATCTTTGTTATTATCAGCCTCTGAAATCAAAGCAATCTCCCTTTCATCAGGGAATGCATTTGGTGTCGGGGAATCAATCTTATTCTCTGGCTTCGTATCGTTTATGTTTATCTTAATTGATTCCCCATCTGCATTTTCCAGTTTTGATGGTACGATATTGTTCGGCTGGTTTGATTCCTTATCAATAGATTGGTTGGCTGTTTCCTTTTCCGCTTTTGAGACTAATGATTTTTCTGACAAATTTGGTTGCGAAGTATTATTGCCTTTTTGATTGGCATCATGGCGAATTGCACTAATCTCTATTGGCTGGCTTTCCGATTTCACATTCCCTGTTAATTGGGAACCAACCCATACTCCGCCAGAAAAAATAAGGAGTCCTGAAAGAGTAAGCGGAAACCACCTTTTAAAAATTGACGTGGATGAAGAACTCAACTTTGCAGACATTCCCGCCCAGGCATTCGGGTCATACGAAGGACTTAATCCATCAGCCGCTTTCTGGAATAGCGAATCGAGTTCTTCGTCAGTTAGTTTTTTCATAAGAAACAATATTCAATCCTTCCAACATTTTTCTCAGGTTCTCTCTGGCTTTCAGCAAATTTGATTTGGAAGTGCCTACCGAAATTTTTAAAAGCTTACCTATCTCCGGATGAGTAAACCCATCAATAACATAGAGATTAAAAACAGCCCGATAAGCGGGCGATAATTTCTGAATCAATCCGATCAACTCTTCATGCGAAAGGGTTGTGATAACATCGGGTTGGGTAAACACAGGATGCACGTTTTGTATTGACTCTGCATTTTGATGTTTACGCTCCTTTCGATATTGGTCGATCGATGCATGGATCATAATACTCCTCAACCAGCCCTTAAAAGGTGAATCT
>JAEUUB010000147.1 GCA_016787745.1 Cyclobacteriaceae bacterium | reverse complement strand
GGCAACTGAATCCAGTCGAGGTAGGAGGGAATCTCAGTAAACCAGATTTTCTGATGGGTGAGTGGAATTTGAAGCGGAGTACGCGGAGTTCGGGTTCCGTAATGGAATTTACTCACAAACAGAAAGTCACCCACCAGCATCGAGTTTTCCATCGAAGGCGTGGGGATAGTATACGCTTCCATGATCAGCCAGCGAATAAGGGTTGCTGCCACCACTGCAAAGAGAACAGCATCCCACCATTCCCGTAAGGCCGATTTTTGCTTTTTTTCAGCTTCTGTTTTCTTCTTCTCCCAAAACTTCCAATTCATATCAAGAACATTTTAAAAATCTGGCAAATAAACTGATTTTTGAGTTAGCGGAGGCTACAACTTTAAAAAATCGTCCATGGTAAAAATTCCTTTTTTACCGGCAATCCACTCCGCTACCAACACAGCTCCTAAAGCAAACCCTTCGCGGGAGTGGGCGGTATGGGTGATTTCAAGATCATCAATGGCCGATTCGTATTTTACCTTGTGTGTACCGGGTGCAGGATCAACCCGGAAAGATTTAATAATAAGGGCCTCCGGATTTTCGGATGTATCGGGTGCCCATTCTTTCTTCCGCTTTAAATTTTTAATGACTCCGTTAGCCAGCGTGATGGCGGTACCACTCGGAGCATCTTTTTTTTGGGTATGATGTGTCTCGTCAATGGCTACTTGATATTGCGGATACCGATCCATTACCCGGGCTAAATATTCATTTAGCTTAAAGAAGATATTTACACCCAAACTAAAGTTGGAAGAATAGAGTAGGGTCCCGTTTTTCTCTTTACAATAGAGTTCGACTTCTGACTGTTGATTTCCCCAGCCTGTGGTTCCACAAACAACAGGAATACCTTTATCCATGCAGGTTTTCAGGTTAAGAACGGCCGACTGCGGTTGCGTAAATTCAATAGCTGCATCTACCGGATTTCTAAAGTCTGTAAGAGTATCTCCAACATCAATTCGGCCTGCAATTTCATGCCCGCGATTTAATGCAATTGCTTCGATGGC
>JAEUUB010000152.1 GCA_016787745.1 Cyclobacteriaceae bacterium | reverse complement strand
AACTCAAACATAACCTGAGGTTGATACCCTAACCGGGAAGCCACATTCGCGCAAAATTTAATTTCATCCTCGTACAACCGCTCATCAATTTTCATTAACTGCACCAGGTTAAAAATATAATTGAATTTTTGGTCGGGTGTTAGATTGGCGGGAATGATCACCTCGTGGGAAGAATAGAAAAGGGTTTCCACGGACGATTCCGGAAACCCATGAGCTTTGCCAATATTGGTAATGTAATTTCTTTCGATAATGGCCAGTTCACCATCCATACGAGCCAGGTTCACCAGCAATTTAAGTTGTTCCAGAACGATCATACTGTAAGCGTTAGTAACTCGTTTTTTGATTGGGTAAAAATAGAGTAAAATCACCTATCTTACTTACCGTCTAAAACTTAATTGCCTTGAATTTTTTAGCGCATCTTTTTCTGTCCGGAACCAACCCTGAAATACGCGTAGGAAATTTTATTGGTGACTTTGTGCGTGGTCGAAACCTTCATGAGCAATTCCGTGCGGATATGGCGTTAGGTATTGAACTTCATCGTGAGATCGATGACTTTACGGACAGCCATGCGGTCGTGCGGGAGAGCAAGATTCGGCTTAGGCCGAAGTACAGACACTATGCCCCGGTGATTGTAGACATGTTCTACGATCATTTCCTTGCCCGGAAATGGAACGATTATCATCCGCTTCCGCTGGATCATTATGCAAAAGAAAGTTATGAACTCCTTCAAAAATACGCGGATCAACTCCCTCTGCGGGTGCAACAAATGCTTCCTTATATGATTCAGGGAAACTGGCTGGTAAGTTATTCGCGCATAGAGGGTATTCACCGGGCCCTTAGTGGTATGGCTCATCGAACACCGTACGAATCAAAAATGGAAGAGGCGACCCATGACTTGAAAAAATACTACGCGGAATTTGAGATGGAGTTTGTGCAATTCTTCCCCGATCTAAAAGAAAGGTGTCAGCTATTTCTGCTTGCAAGAACAAAAAGCTAAAAAGAAGCAACAGAAATGAAAGGTATTTATCGGGTGTAATCTATTTTTGCATGAAGTAATACATGCACAACTATGTTTAATGATCCGGAACTAAACGGAAAATACCTTGGAACCATTTCGCAGGATTTTGTAAAAGTTTCCGACACGTTAAAGGAAGCTTCTTATCAGATTCGCAAGGCCGGCTTTGAGTTCCCGATCTTTCCCATTTCAAAAGAAGAACTGCCCATTGGCCAACTGTTAATTCCGAGCAATCCGCTAAACCTCACGTGGAATTATAATGCCTCCTTTTTAAATGAGTTTATTCAACGCGAATTAGTGGCTGCCGACAAAGAGGAAGAATTCAAAAAAAACTATAAAGACCCCGATGAATTTTGTTGCCTCTTTGTAGTAGATAATGAGTTTGCCAGTTTTGTTTACATCCCTTTCCCCGAGGACTAAATCGTTATTTAACAAGTGCCTGATAGACCAGCGTGCGAAGTTTACTTTGATCATCGAGGTTATTGGTGGGCGTTAGTTGTTTAAAGTAAACCACCACCAAATCTTCTTTCGGATCGACCCAATACGTTGAACCATACGCGCCACCCCAACCGTACTCACCCACTGAGCCTGGAACACCGCGATCGCCTAAATCCTCACAAACAGAAAATCCAAGTCCAAAGCCAATGCCCCCACCCCAACTATATTTTATTTCGCCCAGGTGGCTTACCGTCATCAACTCCACTGTACTCGGTGCAAGAATCCGATGGCCATTAAGCGTGCCTTTATTAAGCATCATCTGAAGAAATTTGGCGTAATCAGCCGCTGTAGAAAGTAAGCCCGCGCCTCCGGAAAAACTTTTTCTGGGACCATTCACATACGCGCCCTGACCCACCATTCCCCCGGGATCGGGTGAGCGCTCCAGCGGCTTATCGGCATAGGCGGAATAAACAGCAGCCAGACGATTTGATTTGTTTGGCGGTAAGTAAAAGTGTGTGTCTTTCATTCCCAAAGGAATGAGAATGCGGGTAGTGATAAATTCATCCAACGATTTGCCTGAAACTTTTTCAATTACCACACCTAATATGTCGGTATTATAGCCGTAAACAAATTTCTCACCCGGGTGCTCATCCATAGGAAGCTTAGCCATTCTTGCAATGGTAGCGCCCACCGGCTCATCGCGATCCGCAAAGTACCAACCCTGGATGCCGGCCTCTTTCCATTTGTCAGCCGCCAATCCATAGCCATACCCAATGCCCGCAGTATGGGTAAGCAAATCGCGCAGGGCAATTGGCCGTTTCGACTTCACTATAGTATAGCCACCTTCGTTCTTTGGTTCCGCTACGGTAGTTTCCGAAAACTCAGGAATGTATTTACTCACCGGATCGGCAATAAGCAACTTCCCTTCTTCCTGTAAAATCATAATTCCTACACTTACCAGCGCTTTTGTCTGCGAAGCGATTCTGAAAATTGCATCATTCTGCATCGGTGCGTTGGCTTCCACATCGCGCTTACCGAACGCGTTAACGTAAGCTACTTTTCCATGTCTGGCAACAAGAATCACACTTCCTGCCATTTTCTTTTCATTCGCGTACGCCTGAAAAACGGTGGTAAGCCGCTGAAGTCTTTCTGTTGAAAACCCGAGCTCATCCGGTTTACCAACAGGAATATCCTGTGCCGTACCCAGGAAGGCGACAAATAAAAAGATAATAAAGGCAGGGACTCTCTTACTGTGTGTCATACTCGTAGGTTTTGATTTACCTAATATTCAAAATATTTTGAGGCAAATCAAAATCTTCATCGCCTAAGCAATTATCCTTCTTTAAAATGATTCCACCCCTGCGCAGTTAAAGGAATAACCGTTTGTTGTTTGGTAACCATTACATGCTGGCTTGCATCGGCATGCATGTGCCCGATAAAATGAATGTCGGGGTGGTTCTTAATTTTCTCGTAATCGGCCGGGCTGATGGTAAACAACAACTCATAATCTTCGCCTCCGTGCAGGGCACACGTTATGGGATCAAGTTTAAATTCAATCGCAGTCTCGAATGTCATGTGATCAATCGGCACTTTGTCTTCAAAAATTTTAACACCCAACCCTGAATGTTTTCCTAAATGAAATAATTCCGATGCCAGACCATCGGAGATATCAATCATAGAAGTAGGAATACACTTTCTTTCGCGCAGTTCATGTACAATGTCCATGCGGGCTTCGGGCCTTAGCTGCCGGCCAACCAGGTATTCGTATTGCTCCAGATCGGGCTGCACATCGGGATTCGAAAGAAAAACTTCTTTCTCCCGCTCCAACACTTGCAAGCCCATATAGGCTGCCCCCAAATCGCCTGTAACACAAATAATATCATTTGCTTTGGCTCCGCTTCGCTGAACAATTTCGTTTTTTAGCGCACGACCCAATACGGTTATGGATAGCACTAATCCTGATACCGATGAAGTCGTGTCTCCACCTACTAAATCAACTTTATAATTTTTGCATGCTGCCTGAATTCCTTCAAACAGAGCATCTACCGCTTCCAATGAGAAACGATTGCTGATGCCGATACTAATAACAACTTGCTCAGGTCGCGCATTCATAGCAGCGATATCAGAAACGTTGACCGCCACGGCTTTGTACCCTAAGTGTGGCAGGGGCATGTATGATAAATTGAAGTGAACTCCTTCCATCAGCATATCCGTTGAAACCAAAAGTGCCTCATTGCCGGCATCTATAATCGCGGCATCATCGCCAATGCCTTTTAGAGTGGACGATTGAGATGCCGAAAATTTGCTGCTAATGCGATCGATTAAACCAAATTCGCCCAATTGGGAAAGTTCTGTACGTTTTTCATTCATGGTAAAGGCGTTTAGTCGGGCAGATTGTTTGTTTATCCGGCAAAAATACTATTTGAGGTTCAATCCC
>JAEUUB010000146.1 GCA_016787745.1 Cyclobacteriaceae bacterium | reverse complement strand
TCGAGAAAACGGACATAGGCCTGTTCAAATACCCGGGCTGCCCTTCGCAATACTGTCAATTCCGTTTCTGTATAGACTGCTCCATCAAAACTATCAGCAAACAAAGCGGCATTTCCTACTGAAATAAGGCAAACGAGCTGACCGGGAGTTTGGCTAATATAGTCCCTGGCAGATTGGGTAATTTTAGTAAGGCTATTTTTTGAAAAGAGATAATTGAAAAATTTATCTTTTTGCTCGCGTGTATACGTTTTGTTAATTATGTCCTTACTTTCGATAATTGCCTTACAGCTATCCTTTAGATAAGTCTCTTCCTGCATCATTTTTTCATCGTAGGGGATACTTACTGATTGAGGCTCCTGCATGGTGGTGCCCACCCAGAAATCTGAATTCAGGGTGCTTCTGTTCAGCAAATGTAACGCTACCGTTCCATGAAGAACTCTAAGTTCCGTAAGCTTCTCAAACATTACAGAGATCACCTCTTTGAGTTCATCTGAGCGGTGCATGGCCAATGACCGGCTTCTGATTTTTTCCAAGGCTGTTTCAATTTTTGCCTCTCTCGCCTGGGCTTCCGCTTTTTGTAAGTCGAGGAAGCGGGTGTAAGCTTGTTCAAAGGCTTTACCAAAACGCATCAGTACCGTATTTTCAGCTTCTGAATAGGGAACTCCGGAATAATTCTGAATGCCTAAAAAGATATTATTCAGGAATACTATGGACCTTGCATAGGCAGGCTTATCAAAAATGTATTTTTTCCGTTTCTCGGGTACCGGGTTGTTGACATGATTGAAAAAATGCCTGAAGAATTCATTCTTTTCTTCGCGTGTAACGGTGTGAGAAAAAAAGGAGAGTCCTTTTTCCTTGGCATACTTAACGGAATTCATGATGGCCGTATCAGCATAGGGTATGTTCTGCAAGCGTGGGTAGGGTTGTCCGGGTATCGCTGTCCATACATTTAGATCGTCATTCTCCTTATAATTCAAATCAAACTGAGCCGAATCAATGTCGAAGTCTAACAAAACCAATTGCTCGAACACCAGTTGTATCACATCCCGAAGTTCTTCACTTTTATGCATGGCCATAGAACGGCTTCGCACTCGTTCCAAAGCCGCCTCTATCTGTGCCTCTCTGGCTTGCGCCTCCGCTCGTACCAAATCCAGATACCTTCGGTAGGTTTGGGCAAACTGCGAAGTGAATCGTTTTGTAATGTGAATTAATTCAGGTTCAAATTCGCGGGGACTGAACGCATAAAAAAATCCGTGCTCGAAGATGAAACAATGTTGGACCTCTCTTTCAGGTAATTGTTCTAAAGGAATCTGAATTTTATAATCAGGGGCATTATTGAGCATCTGGTAGTAATTCAATAAATCTTCCCCTTCCAATACATATTTGTGGAAGGGAACTTGCTTCAACCAAGCCTGTCGGGCACTTTTCAGTAACGGGTGCGAGGCCATATCGATGTTGCCGATATGCATCTTCACTTCCTCACCATCTTTGCGGGCCGTCCAAAGTTGATTGTTTTCGTTTTCCTGGTTCAGAATGCCAATACCAAATCGAGTACCTTCATCCACCCCTAAGGCAGTAAGTTCACTGAACATTTTGACGATACACTTCCCCATGTCCTCGCTGTTGTGCATGGCCATGGTCTGAGCCCTTACCCGCTCAAGCGCTAATTGTATTTCCGCTTCTCTTGCCTGGGCTTC
>JAEUUB010000904.1 GCA_016787745.1 Cyclobacteriaceae bacterium | reverse complement strand
TGGTCCGGTTTCGCAAGGACGGGTAACTGTGTTGAGCGGATTGGAGGCAGACGATGAAGTGGCGTTAGATGCCGGGTACTTAATGGATCGTGAAAGTTTAGTCAAACCAGAGTGAGTCATGCAAAGAAATACGATTTATATAACCCTATTGATTCTCGCCCTCTCGGCCTCCTGTAGACAGAAAGAACAAGCGCATGAAGGACATGGCGATGCGCATGACGCGATGCTCTCGTTAACCGAACAGGAAAGAATAGTGGCTAATATTCAGATCGACACTGCACAAATCAAAACAATCTTTGAAGAGACAACACTGATTGGCACCGCTGCGGTCGATGAACGAAATATCAATATCGTTAGCTCCCGCGTAAAGGGCCGGATCGATAAACTTTTTGTGCGCAACCCCGGCACCTATGTGAACACCGGAGATCCTCTATACAGTATCTATAGCGAAGAACTTCTGTCATACGAAAATGAATACCTGCTGGCCATCAACGAAAATATAAAAGCAACCACACAAAAAGAGATTACCCAAAGAATGGTCGAAGCAGCCCGGAGACGCCTTGAACTTTGGACGCTGACGGAAAAACAAATCAATGAGCTTGAAAAAACGAAAAGCATTTCTCCACTGATCACCTTCTACTCCAACCGCAGCGGGTTCTTGTCTGAATTGCTCGTGCGAGAGGGTGAATACACTGAGATCGGTAGCCCCATGTTCAGGCTGGCTGACTTAAATAGTTTATGGATCGAAGCCCAATTATACAGCAGTGAGATCAACTTCCTGAGACAGTCACCGACACTTGAAGTGGAGTTTGAAGCTTTCCCGGGCGAACGCATCAAAGGCGAGATCGTGTACGATAATCCGCGACTGGAAGACAATACAAAGATCAATCTGGTGCGCATCAAGATTAGCAATCAGAAAGGAAATTATAAGCCTGGCTTAATGGCCTATGTCTACTTAAAACGCAACAGAAAAGAGACGCTGGTGATACCAAAATCAGCGCTACTACTGGAGAATTTTACTACCGTTTGGATTGAAACGCCAGATGGCATGTTTGAACAACGCATGGTTGAAACGGGTATCAGCAACAAACGCGAAGTAGAAATCATAAGTGGGTTAATGGCAGGCGACCGCGTAGTGACATCCGGTGCCTATTTATTAAACAGTGCATGGAAAGTAAAACAAGGTGGCGGTGTGATGGAGGGGATGGATATGTGAGAGATCCGCCACCTTATTATATAGGTGTGATTAACAAAGAATAAATAAAATAGTAAACCAAAATGCCAATCATATGAAATCATTAACAAAAATCATCTTACCGTCAGCCCTTGCTTTAGGCTTATTGCTGACTGCGTGTGACAACGACAAATTCCCTGAGCCGGAAGTAAAAGACAATGTATCCTTCGCCCTGGATATTCAACCCATCCTGACGGCAGAGTGTGCCTCCTGCCACAATCCATCGGAAGTTGAACCCGATTTACGTGAGGGTTATGCTTATGAATCAATGGAGGACCTCATCGATGAGGGGGACATCATACCCGGTAATGCAGAAGAGAGTGAACTGGTAGAGATGCTGGAGGGCAACAGCCAAGACGGCAATACCATGCCTCCCGCAGGACCGATGAGTCCGACCAAAATCGCACTGATTAAAAAATGGATAGACGAAGGAGCGCTCGATAACTAATCAACTCTTAAACCCATCAAGACCATGAAACTTAAAATACTTCTTCCCATTGCCCTGTTCGTTGTTTCAGTTTCAGTCCTTGCACAGGAAGTTGATTCTGTTGCAGCACCAAAAACAGACAAACCGGAGCGCGATGCCTTCGGAAGCCCCTGGCTGATCGACAACCCAACCGGTGTGATCAGTTCAAAGAATGCGCTCGTGTTCGATATCCAGCACCGGTTTGGTGTAATCGAAAGCGGCAACAATGACCTTCTGGGTATTTGGGGTCCGTCCAATATCAGGCTGGCACTAAGTTATGCCATCACCGACCGGATTACGCTGGGATTTGGCACGACCAAAAATGATCGCCTGCAGGATTTCAATCTGAGAGTAGGACTTCTACGGCAAACCCGTTCGGGGCGTGTGCCGGTGAGCTTAACATTTTATGGCAACACAGCCATTGATGCGCGTGAGTCCGATTTCTTCCCTAAATCTTCGAACAGGCTCTCGTATTTCAGTCAACTCATCATTATGCGCAGGTTCAGCCGGACGGTATCGTTGCAGGTTGCTCCGAGTTTTTCGCATTATAACATTGTCGATGAATCGCTTTCCAATAATCAATTTGCAATAGCGGTGGGCGGCAAGGTAAGCATAAGTGATAAGACTGCGATCCTCCTCGACTATAGCCAACCGCTTGACCAAAACTCCGACAATCCTGGTCTGGCGATAGGTATTGAAATGTCCACCAGTTCGCATGCCTTCCAGGTGTTTGTGGGTAACTATAATGGAATTGTTCCACAAAAAAATTACATGCTGAATCCTAACAAACTCTCTGAGAAGCAATTCCTGATCGGGTTCAATATTAATCGACTATGGAACTTCTAAAAAGCAGTGACTTATGAAATCCGATTCTAAGAACATTCCCTTCTCGCGAAGAAAATTTTTAGGGTTCAGCCTTGCCCTCCCTTTTTTGCCAGTGGTTAGGCCATTGGCAAAAACAACTGAAGACGGACAAAGTAAAGATGATGAATTCGTCACCATGCTTACGGCTGAAGGCAAGGCAGTGAAGGTGAGAAGGGATGCAGTTAAAAATGCTAAGGTCATCGAAAAGAAAATGTCTAATCAATCACTGTTAAGCTGGCTGAAACCAAAGGGCTTTACGAAATAAGGAAACCATGGAACCTGAAAAAGATAACCAACAAAAGTCGAGACGCAACTTCGTGGAGCAAGGTCTTAAATTTGGTTTGCTCACGGCCGCAAGCGGTGCATTGCTCGCAAAAGTTTTTGGTAAATCAGAAAGTCTGGACCCTGAAGAAACTATCGAGGTGATGTCAACTGACGGAACGCTGATGCAGGTGCCAGCATCGGCTGTGGAGCATGCCCATGAAAGTAAATCGGCTTACAATCCGCGGGAAGGCTTTCCCAATCGGAAGTTTGTGATGGTAGTAGACCTTGCCAAATGCCGCAATGCGAAAAAGTGTCAAAGCTCGTGCAACAAAAACCATTACATCACAGGAGAGAATGCGTGGATTAAAATCTATAAGATGCAGGATTCTGAAAAATCTGCACCGTATTGGCAACCTACGCTATGTCAGCATTGCGATGAGCCTGCCTGTGTGAAGGTTTGCCCGGTCGATGCCACGTTCAAGCGAAGAGATGGTATTGTGTTGATTGACAATAACCGCTGCATTGGCTGTAGATTTTGTATGGCAGCTTGCCCGTATTCGGTTAGGGTATTCAACTGGTCTGACCCCTGGCAGGGCGAGGCGGTGGAACAAGCTGAATATTCTCCGGACTATGCTGGTGTACCCAGTCAAAAAGGCACTGTAGACAAATGTGATTTCTGCCCCCACATGATTGACAAAGGTGAGTTGCCACATTGTGTGAGCGCCTGCCCAAATGATGTGTTCAGTTTTGGCGATATATATGAAGACACCGTGACCAACGGTAGCGGCCAATCCTTCAAACTGAGTAAACTTTTAAAAGACAGGGCTGGCTACCGGTTGATGGAGAGTTTGGGCACAGAACCCAGCGTGTACTACCTGCCTCCAAGCGACCGGATTGTTGACTTTGAGGAAGGCCTGGAGAATTACACAGAGTTTCAATCAGTCGATAAACCACAAGAGCCATGAACACTGCCTACGATAAAATGATAGATGATCTGGCACCCAAAAAATTTAGTTGGAAGGGAAACGTCTGGGTCGCTTTTCTCATAATCATTATTCTTCTCGGATTGTACGCGTACACTCAACAACTGAGACAGGGTCTGGGAATCACCGGGATGAGGGATTACGCGCTATGGGGAATTTACATTTCCAATTTTGTCTTCTTTGTTGCCGTGAGCCTGGTAGGTTCGTTGATCACAGCTATTCTGCGATTGTCTGATGTACATTGGAGCACACCGCTTACACGCATTGCAGAGATCATCGCTGTCGCTGCCATCATCATGGCAGGTATAGCCATTATCATTGACATGGGACGACCGGATAGAGTATTGAATTTGTTTATTCATGGCAGACTTCAATCTCCCATTATCTGGGACGTGATTGTGATCAGCACGTATCTGGTGCTAAGTATTTTATTTTTGTATTACCCGCTATTGCCCGACTTCACAATCCTCAGCAAATATTTTGATAACAATACCAGGTTGACCAAATGGTATCGGGTGCTTTCGCTGAACTGGACTGGCAATGAAAAGCAAACAAAGATTTATTCGAGGTCCATAAAAGTGCTCTCGGTATTGATCATCCCCGTTGCGTTTGCCATCCACACCGTTACGGCATGGCTGTTTGAAACCACGTATCGTCCGGGCTGGGACAGCACCAATTTCGGCCCTTACTTCGTGGCGGGTGCTTTCGTTGCCGGATCAAGCGCAGTAATCGTAGTTATGTATGTACTGCGCAAGACCTACAACTTAGAGAATTACATCACTGATCATCATTTCAATTTGATGGGAAAGATTTTGGTCATGCTCAGCTTGTTGTATTTATACTTTAACATCAATGAGTACCTGATGCCCATTTATAAATCTACTGAAGAGGAAGCAACCCATCTTCGAAGTTTATTCACTGGGGAATATGCCTGGTTATTCTGGGTTGTGATTATTGGCGGGCTTGTTCTTCCTGTCATCGTTATGTTGTTCAGGGGAGGAAGAAAACCCCTCCCATTATTTATTGTATCTCTTGCTGTGATGGCTTGTGCATGGTGGAAACGTTACCTGATTGTTATCCCTACGCTCAGCCATCCTTTCCTGCCCATTGAGGGCGTACCGGAGGCGTGGCGTCACTATTCACCCACCTGGATGGAGTGGACAATTACGGCAGCAACATTGGCGAGTGCCTTATTAATTATTACGCTCTTGGTAAGGTTTCTTCCCATTATTCCAATATATGAAACAGCCGAAGAGAGAGGGTTATTAGAAGATCAACCCGTAAACAAATCGCTATGAAATTAATTCTGAGAATATCGGCCCTCATGTTATTGCTCGCACCTGCATTTGGTCAAGTCAATAAAATCAAAGCAAGAGTATCGGTGCAGTACACCAAAATCATGAATCAGGAGTCATTCATAAGTATGGAAGCTAAGTATAAAGGTGAAAATGGTATTGAGCCTGCCACCCAGGTGGAGTTTCGAGTGTATCAAAGATTTGCAGAAGATTCACTGTTTCATCTTGGCACGGTAACTACTAATAATAACGGGATTGCAAAATTTCCCATAGCTAACCATCAGGATTCCATTTCATCAGTGAGTGGTGGTTTTACATTCCTGGTGAAAATTGAAAATGATCCTAAGTTTTCGGATACAGAAACAGCGTTAATTTTTTCAGAGGCTAACCTGGTGGCAGTTCTGGAAACCGTTGATAGTATAAACCAAGTTACAGCCACACTCATTGATGCAACCGGTCAACCTGTGGCAGGCCAACCACTAAGAGTTCAACTACAAAGAATGTTTGGCCCGCTCTCAATTGGAGAGGAAAGTTATGAGACCGATGAAAATGGCACTATCACCGTACCGATTGAAGAACCGATGCCGGGAATAAATGGAGTACTAACATTTGAAGTGGTCTTGAATGAAAGCGATGAATACGGAACAGTGAAAGCCATCATCGATGCACCGATCGGTATACCCATTACGGATCATTCAACTTTTGATAAAAGAACCATGTGGTCACCACCTTCAAAAACACCTTACTACCTGCTGATCTTTCCAAACCTCATTATTCTCGGTGTGTGGGTACCCATACTCATGCTCATCATCAACCTATTTAGAATTTCAAGAGCTAAAACTGAATCGTAAAATATAACCCTTATACCTATGAAAAAGCACACGATTATTCTTCTCCTGGCATCTTCTGTTGCATTATACTCATTCACCCTGGTATACCAGTCTAAGGAATGGGTAGTGCCTGAAGCTGCAAAGAAAGTCAAAAACCCAACCGACAAATCAAGCAAAGAAGACCTCGCCATAGGCAAATCATTATACGCTAAGCATTGCCAATCCTGCCACGGCAAGGAGGGCTACGGTGATGGCCCCAAGGCAAAAGAATTGAAAGGTGAAGTCGGAGACTTCTCTACGGCAGAATTCCAGAGCCAAACTGATGGCGCTTTGTTTTACAAATTAACCACTGGCCGTGATGACATGCCTGCATTTGACAAGAAGATTCCAGATGCTGAAGACCGGTGGCTGATTGTTAATTATATCCGTACCCTCAAGCAATAAAGCGTTTGTTATGAAAACAATTTCTATCTCAGATTATGCCTACAAGTATCTCGACTACATGTTTTGCAAAGCAGCAAAAGAGTACCGTCCTGAATTTAGTTCGACTGACTGGGATAATTTGAACAACCGACTCAATCAAATGGAAAAGACAAGCAAAATATCACGAGCGACTATGGCGGACAAGTTTATTGACCTAGCCAATGAATTTACCTCGACCGAGCCTAAAGAGCGTGTGGGTGCAGCGATCATGTTTGCGGCCGCACGATACAATTCGTTTGAAGCATTCTCTAAATCCAGCGATCTCGCGCGTGACAAAGACGATGCTGTAAACTGGTACACGCGCGAATACAAAAGAATGCTTGAAGCAAACATGGACGACCTGTTGAATACCAGTGACAAAACAACAGGCAATAAATAAAGCGAAAGACATAAAATAATACATATATGAAAACAGCAATAAGAATCATCGTCCTCTTCCTTGTAACTACATACGTAGGTGCACAGGACAACCCAACTTCAAAAATCAGGATTGGCATGTATGCCAATGCAGGAACAAGTTCACTGGTACAGGGCATGGGCATGAATATGAACATGTACGGCAGCGGTTATAGTGGAATGAACGGCAACATGACCATGTACAACTATGCCGGGTCATGGGGCGGAGGCATGAGTCTCACCGTACCGCTGCATCAACGGTGGTCATTTGTTGGCAATGTCGGTTATATGAATCGCGGGGCAAATTATGGGGAAATGAACTCTTCGTACAACGATCGATATCGTCTTTCATATCTCGATCTGTGGGCGATGGGCCAATATAACAGCCTGCCGAAAGGGCCGGTCAGGTTCACGGCTGTACTGGGCTTGACAGAAAGCACATTACTTTCTGCGAAAGACGAACCGTCCGGAACAACACAGGAAATGATGGACAATGTAAATCGCGTTGACATCGGCATGGTAGTAGGTCCAGGTTTGGAATTTGGTCTGAAGAAAGGGGCAATTCAAACGCGGCTTCTTTACACGTATGGATTTATGAATGTATTTAGTGGCATGTACTACGACAGTGGCATGCATTCCAACAATGCAGCTTTTCTCTTGCAGGTTGGCTACATCTTCAGCAAACCATGAAATCAGTATTCTTTTTCTGTTGTCTGCTAAATCTGTGCACTGTAGTCTATGCCCAGCAAGACAGCAGTGGGGTTTATCTGACAATAACCGATTTTCAGAATAAGAAATTGGCGTATCCCATTGATTGTCGCACCCAAAAACACAAGATCAAGCAAACCAGTTTTAGTGAACAAAAATTCGTTAAGGTAATTCACAACGACTCAGTGATCACACTTTCAAAGAGTGAAGTGTTTGGCTACCGGGATTGCAAGGGTTTATCTCATCGTTTTATTGATAAGGTGAACTACGCCATACTAAATCCCACGGAATACATTATCCTATACAAGCATGAGATCAGGGCGCACAAGCGAAGTGAGCTGCACTACATGTTCAGCCGTGGAATAGAAGGTCATGTGTATAGACTCTCAAAGGAAAATCTGAAACAAGCATTTTCAGATCAACTTGAATTTCAGAAAAAGATTGACGAAGTGTTTAAAAATGATCCGGAATTGTCACGGTACGATAAAGCAACTAAGACTTACCTGATTAACTGGCTATACGGGCGGGTCAAAACATAGAAACACAATTTCAGAAATGTTCTCAGGACTGAAAATAAGCGTTAATAATTATGATCAAAACATCAGGATATATCGGCAACGCTCATTGTCACAGCTTCTTCGTACTGGCATTGGCAAGCTTTCTCCTTATAAGTTGTGCATCCAGCTATCAAATTGATACCTATCAGATAGCTCCAAAACAAAATTATCCTTATTCGTCCTTCTCTATGATGATTACTCCTGATCCAGGGAAACAACACTTCAGTCTCCTTCAGGCCATTGG
>JAEUUB010000142.1 GCA_016787745.1 Cyclobacteriaceae bacterium | reverse complement strand
AAACAAGGTCATAGAAAAATAGTTGTGGCAAAGGTATAAAACGAAATAGTATCGCCCCGATGGTTCATAGGCATTTTTTGATTCGCAAGGCTATCGAAACATTGTGTTTATCGATGCATAGCCAATGCTCTATATTTGCAGGGAAGGTAATAATTCACAGTATGAATGTTATTGGAATTGATTTGGGCGGTACCAACGTAAAAGCGGTTTTGATGACCAACCAGGGGAAGGTGCTCGAGCAAGCAACCCAACCTATCAGGCAGGGAGATTGGAAAAGGGCTGTGATGGAGTCAGCAACACAGCTAAGGAAAATAAATCACTCGAAGGTTGATTTGATGGGATTAGCGGCTCCGGGCTTGCCCGATGTCGACAACAAACAAATTGATTTTATGCCTGGCCGCTTGCCGGGGTTGGAAAAATTTAACTGGAGTGAATTTTTGAATCAACAGGTTTCTGTAATCAACGATGCGCATGCGGCATTACTGGCCGAAGTTAACTACGGAGTTGCACGAGGAATTAAGAATGTGGTGATGCTTACCTTAGGCACAGGGGTAGGCGGAGGCATTCTTATTAACGGTGAGTTGTACCAGGGGTTATTGCAACGCGCAGGAAGCATTGGCGACATTTCATTAAACTCTGACAGCGAGGAGATTGGATTTTTGCAGGTGCCCGGCACGTTGGAAGATGCGATTGGCAATGAGTCGATTCCCAAACGCAGCGGACAGAAATTTCAAAGTACGCGCGAGTTGGTGGCAGCCTTTGAAGCAGGCGACACGTTTGCTGAAGAAATTTGGATGCGATCGGTAAAAAAACTGGCGGTAGCCTTATGTTCAATCATAAATGTGTTGGCCCCGGAAATGATTGTGCTGGGGGGAGGCATTGCACAGGCAGATAACGCATTGTTTAAACCGCTTGCATCGTTTATGAACAAATATGAATGGCGACCGAATGGAAAACCAACGCCAATAGTAAAAGCGAATTTCAACGAATATGCAGGGGCTATAGGAGCTGCGTGTTTTGCTAGTCAGCGTGCATAACTAAGATTTAATCAAACGAGCTGCTTCCGCATCAAGCATGATATAACCCTGGGGGATGTTATGAACGACACTCAATGGAATTGTTTCGGTAGCGCCAACCTCAAGTGCTTTTGCAATAACCGATGCTTTTTTTATGCCACTGGCCATAACAATGGGCAGTTTGGCTTCGCGCAGATGCTTTAACCCCAGGGTAATGCCGTTAGAAAGGGAGGTAGCTTTGGTAA
>JAEUUB010000890.1 GCA_016787745.1 Cyclobacteriaceae bacterium | reverse complement strand
AAAGGCAGATACAGTTACGTCAAATATGTCAACAGCACTCAAGCTACCTTTAACGTACCACTGAACCCCCACATTTATAATAGCACTCCTTATCCCGGTAGTGGTCAAATTAGTTAGGGCTTGTGTAGCCATTCTACCAACAATTGCTCTTCCACCCAAGGATGTTAATAAGCTTCCACCTGCACCAATTAACCCACCTCCACTCACAAACGCGAGTAATCCACCTCCAAACGGATTATCAATAAAACTTTGTTGGCCTCCACTTCTCCGCAGAGTTACCCGCCTCGGGAACTCTGCGCCTTTCCTGTAACTACACGCCTTAGTCAAATCCATATACTCTAATTCTCTAACAAGTTGCAACTGAACCGTTCATAAAGGATGTTGAAGCATTCATTAACTCAGGATGTAAAAAGAAGGAACTGTACCGGTCGACCAAAGGGTCTACCTGCGTCATGCGGCCCAGCACGGGGTCGAAGTTACGGAATAAAGAACAATCATGGTCTGAATTTACCATTTCTATCTCAGATAGGAATACCTGCTTCAATCATTCGCGCAGAGTTCTCGAAACGAGTAACTCTGCGGGGAAAAGAGAGACTCGAAACGAGTAACTCTGCGGGGAAGCAAGGGAGAGTTGCGGGTGAAGGAAAAATCCCAATCATTTATATTCTGTTCATAAAATCGTGCGCTTAAACCCAGCCCACAGAACTTAAGGAATTTCGTTCCAACCGCTGGAGGGGGCTGTGTCAATATAATTTGGAACTGGGTGATTCCATAAAATATTATTACTCGAAGGATCTGATGGCAAGAATTCTAAATAATATCTCCCACTATCAACAATTATCCCATTTCTGTCAGGGTCCTTGGAACCTCTATAATTTTTACCCTCTACGGTAAATGTATAATCAATCCTCATACCCTTATGGGTGACTCTCTTGCCAATTGTATACCCAATTGTATATCTATGGTTTGAGGCAAGATTAAGTCTTTCATAGCCGACATATACAATCCAAGCTAATACGATCAAAAAAACTAGATAGCTTAAGTACTTTTGATTGTTCATAATATCCGATTCAAAAAATTCTTCAATTTCCTTGTGAAATGGTCCAATTGGTAAGGTTACTCCACAACTCATTCGCAAAACCAAAACTTATTTTAGGACGAGACAGAAAGAAGGGGTCAATTACATATAGGAATTTCTGCCCATCCAAGAAGTGGCTGTTTACCAATACAATCTGGTACTGGCCTATCCCACATCACTCGGCTCACAGTGGGGTCATTCGGTAAAAACCTCACAAAGTAGCGGCCACCATTCAACACCAAAGTGTCTTTGCCTGATTTTGCACTACTTCCAAAAATTTTACCATTAATCAAAAATTCATAATAAACAGTTGGGCCCTTTGCAGTTCGCTTCCAACCTTTAGTTATCCCAATACAAAATCTACCATGATTTGCTATCATGTAGTCATCATAATAAATCTTAAAAAGTATGACTACAAGAAATGCAAAGAAGATAATTGAACCGAAGTTTTTTAATTGGTTAGACATAGAATTATCTCTTTGTCGGTGGAGATAAAGTCCAACCGAACAAACTTCCAATAATGTTTATTGTTAGTTCAGGAAAAAAACCTGAGCCACCTGGGCCTAGCGCAGACCCTACTTTACCACCTAAAGATCCAAAAGCTATGCCTGTGGCCGCTTTTACTGAAGTACTATATATTGAACTGCTTGCGGCCGTAGAAAAACCGCTATTTATACTACCATCAAAGAACGCACTTGATGCACCAGCGAACACAAAGGAGTTTCCTGCAATGCTTGAAGTAAATACATCTAAGAAATCAATATCACCAAAGTCTCCTTCGTTAAAAAACAATTGAGCAGACAAATTAATGACCCCATTTCTCGCCCCGGTCTGTACCAAATTACTCATCACAATACTGCTGCTAGTTCGAGTCAATTGCCCAAGTGCTGCGCCACTCCTTATAACAAATGGACTCATCGCCTTCAACCCCGATAATGCTCTACCTGCAATGGCACCGCCACCACCTAAACCTCCGCCCGTAACTAACATCATCATTGCTCCTCCAAACGGATTATCAACAAAACCTTGTTGGCCTTGATGTATTTTTTGGGTTACTCGATTTGACATAGTATGATAGTGATTTAAACTACCTGGCACCCATTGCAATAACTTAATAACGGTTGCTAATCTCCAGGTCTCTCCGCTTAAATTTTCCTCCCCATAGTACACAAACGACCAGTCTTCCCAAATCCCAAACTCACCATTTTTAAAATCTTGTGTTACATACCGTTTGGTAACCGGATCGTAGACAAATCCTTGCAAGGAGTTTATTCCTCCTGGCCCATACCGGGAAAAATCACTCCCATTCAAATCATCATCCCCAATCACTCCGTACATCTTATTAAGGTTGTTAAACTCGCGGTCGGCTCG